>NZ_JAJCHL010000159.1:0-3165 GCF_020554505.1 Caldibacillus sp. 210928-DFI.2.18 | reverse complement strand
TCAAGCGGTTAAGACACCGCCCTTTCACGGCGGTAACACGGGTTCGAATCCCGTAGGGGTCATAAAGTAAAAACCACACATATAAGTTATGTGTGGTTTTTACTTTATTGGAAAGCCCAGAACACTTGTGACTTCAGTTAACTGCTAAAAACCGGCGTACACCATGTTTAATGGGTCCGCCTTTTTGATAAAAATTCAACTATTAATACTAGTTGCCTGCGGGAACAGCACACATATTCGACAAAAGCATAGGCGGCAGCGAAAAAGCTTTTGTAACGAAAGCGATAGCGACAGTCACACGAGCCAAACTAAGCAGGCGTGAGGAAGCGAGCATTGAGGCGGCTCAAGTCCTGCTCTAAGGTGCGCGTCCGCCACCGAAACGAAAATCAACCGAATCTATTCTTTTAGCAATAAAAGTTTAGAAGTTGTACTATTAGGTCTCCAAGGACACTGAATAATCTTCCTCGAATTTGAATGGCACGAAGGAAAAACAAACAAGGTGAGGCAAGACTACTTGAGTGATTTTATGAGTAATCTTCCATACTGTAAACTACTATGAAGCGATGCGACGTGCTGAACATCTTATTACACAACAACCTCTGTATCAGCATCCTTATCTATCCTATTTTTATCTGGGAAAACGAGACTGAACACGATTCCGAAAAATGCTGCAATGAAAAATGTTGTAAAACGGGAAGTAATGATGCTTTCTAGAGGCGTACTAATCCATAAAACAGTTGAAACAAATCCTGAAATAATTGTTGCAATTACTCCAATACTTGAATAACGTTTCCAAAAAAATGTCATAAGAATGGCAGGAGACAACGTACAACCAATCCCTGCCCAAGCCCAGCTGACGACTAGGTACACTAAAGAATCCGAGACAAGAGCAATTACCATACCGACTAAAGCGATAATAATAATGGAAATACGAGATAAAAGAATTAGTTGCTTTTCTGTTAATCGAAGTTTTAAAGTTTTGTGGACAATATCTTCAGTGATGGAACTTGTGATAACCATAATTTGTGAGTTTGCAGTTGAGTTTATAGCAGCTAAAACCCCGGCAAGAATTATTCCTGCTATCCAAGGTGGCATTAACTCCAAAACCATTGTTGGCATCATGGTTTCAACATCTGAAAATGACCCTTGATTATAAAGAGCAATTCCTGCGATCCCGATGGAAAAAGCACCAACATACGCTAAAATTGTCCATACGGTTGCTACAATCGTTCCTTGATTGGCTTCTTTTTCATTTTTTAATGCCATAAAACGGGCACTTAATTGTGGCTGTCCACCTAAAAAGCCGAAAAACCAAGAGAAATTATTAAAAAAGAGAACACCTATGGCAAATCCGGATAAACCTCCAAACCAAGCATCAAAGGAATCACCTGCTCTTAGTAGTGAATCAGTAACAGAGATGTCATTTGCTACAATATAGGTAAATGCAACAATCGGTAGCCCAACCAACGTAACAATCATCATTAGGCTTTGAATCATATCTGTCCAGACCACTGAAATAAAGCCGCCGGAAAAAGATGTAAATATAATAACAGCACAAGATAATACAACACCAACAATAATTGGCAAATTGAAAGTTGTAAAAAGAATCTTACCTGCCCCAGCCATTTGAGCGCCAATATAAAAAATCATTAAGCCAACGATTAACAAACTTGCTAACCAGCGAATGACATTTGCTTTTTGTCCAAAGCGAACCGCCAAATAATCACTAAGAGTTAAGACATCGTATTTTTCAGTTTCTTTCATAAAACGCTTTGCTAAAAAAACCCATGAAAAAATAATTCCGATCGAAATTCCAATTGCTACCCATATACCGGATAAACCGGTCATAAAGACGAAACCTGTATAACCCAGGAGTAACCAAGCAGATTCACCGGTTGCTCTTTCTGAAAACGCCAAGACCCAACCGGGTATTTTTTTCCCTCCTAATAAAAAATCTGATTTCGTTTGTATGCTCTTGCTAAAATAGATACCAATTGTACAAATACCTATACAATACAAAATAAATATAATCAAAATCGTGTTCATAAACTTCCTCCTTAAGGGGTAATTTTTTATAAAAGCGCTTTCATAACCTAATAATATTATTAAACAAACGAATTTTTTCCTAATTAAATCACTTCCTTTCATTAAAAATTATTTCATTATAGTAAATTAAAAAAATTCTTACTTGATTAATAAATTTATAATTAATTTTTGGATAAAAGTCTATAGTTGCATTGCACAAAAAAAAGGAAGGAAAATTATATTTGTAATGGAAGGAAATTTAACACATCAGAAAAATCAAAGAAATCTAATTGTGCAGATTAACTAACTGGCAGGAAATTAAAGCCTAAGGATGCTTTAAATAATATTTTGGAGAAATAGGATAAACTAAACACCGACAAATGTGGAATTCGAAAGTTTTCAGTAAAAACACAATACAAAAAATACAGGATTCATCTAAAAGATAAATCCTGTACTTATTCAATGGGACTAAGTCAATAGCACCTTATTTAATTGAGTTGCAGCATGTACTGCATTCTCATCGTGTAAAAATCTCCCGGTTTGTTTCCTTCACCAATTATGTAACCGGAAAAAGTAATATCCATAAATTCAAAAATATAATTAAACTGTTGAATAAGTGGGAGACCTTTTATAGATGGAGAATCGCCTCCAACGGCAATAACGTATGCCTTCTTGTCAGCCATTATCTCTTTAAACTGGGGATAATCCGCATCTCTGAATGTTTGTGACCACCGATCAATAAATAGCTTCATCGTTGCAGACATATTGTACCAATATATTGGGGTAGAAAAAATAATAATTTCATGTGGCAGAATTTGATCAATGACCGTATGATAATCATCATTTACTTCTTGAAAGCCGGTTTTACTATGGCGTCCGTCTTTAATGGGTTGAATATTGTAATTTCTTAAATAGATTCGTTCGACAGGTAAATGATTCACAGCAATTTCCGTTAATATTTCTGAATTCCCTTGGTTTCTTGTTCCTCCGTATAGAACAGCAATGGACATGTTGTAACCTCCTATTTTTAGCTAATGAAAGTATAAATTTTTCGAATTCTACTTTCCTAACGCATAAGAGCACAAGGAAAGCTTCGTGGGAATACATCGCAACCGAAAAAATTTTATATTTTTTCGGTGA
>NZ_JAJCHL010000158.1:0-3286 GCF_020554505.1 Caldibacillus sp. 210928-DFI.2.18 | reverse complement strand
GCCAAAATTGAGAGGTTTTCGACCAAAAACGGTGACGAGAACTGGCCTCGTCGCCCAAAAATGGGGTTTTCCGGCTCAAAATGGTGACGAGATTGAGTCTCGTCGCCCAAAAATGGGGTTTTCCGCCTCAAAATGGCGACGAGATTTGGTTTCGTCGTCAAAAATGTGGATTTCTCACCCGAAATTGGCGACGAGATTGAGGCTCGTCGTCAAAAAATGGCGTTTTCCGGCTCAAAATGGTGACGAGAACGAATCTCGTCGGCAAAATAGTGCTTTTTCCAACTCAAAATGGCGACGAGAACGCGTCTCGTCGTCAAAATTGCGCTTTTCTCAGCTAAAAATGGTGACGAGATTCAGTTTCGTCGTCAAAAATACGACTTCCTCGCCCAAAAACAGCGACGAGATTCGCTCTTATCGCCAAAAAATATCACATTTAGATAAAAAACGACCAATATTTCGAAACCCGAAAGTCTTTATTTAAGATGAAAAACTATGTATAATAGTTAGAGATACGAAATATTTTATGAAGGTGATCACGATGAAACCAGAAAAGAGAAACTTATTAATTATGTGGGTCGCCAATTTTTTAGTTGCTTCCAGTACAACGATGATTATGCCGTTTCTATCCCTTTACATTAATACAATGGGGGATTTTACAACAGAATACGTCCAAAAATGGGCAGGATATGTGTTTGGTATCACGTTTTTAACTGCATTTATTTTCTCACCCATATGGGGACGGGTTGGCGATAAGTATGGATACAAGCCCGTTTTACTAATAACAGGATTTGGGATTGCCATTAGTCTTTTCTTTATGGGCTTTATGCATACTGTCCACCAACTGTTTATTCTTAGATTTATTATGGGGGCGGTCACCGGGTTTATCCCAACATCACTAGCGATGATTGCAGCTCAAACACCGAAGAAAAAGGTTGGTGAGGTTCTGGGACTCCTGCAAACAGGGAACGTAACCGGTTCTCTCTTTGGGCCACTTATCGGCGGATTGCTGGCCGATCAATTTGGCTTTAAATATACATTTATCTATACAGCCATTGCTATATCGGTAGCTTCCTTGTTTGTTATTTTTGGAGTAAAAGAGGTTCGGCAAACAGAGAAAAAAGCCAAAACAAAAGAATTTACGAGACGGGAAGTCCTTGAATTTATTTTTCAAAAGAAAGTATTGTTTACAGTCATGATTATTTCACTGCTAGTCCAAGTAGCCAACTTCACTATTCAGCCGCTCTCGGCAATCTATGTCAATGAGTTGGCACATACGGAAAGTGTAGCCTTTTTAGCCGGACTTGCTTTTTCAGCAACCGGTTTTGGGAATTTACTGGCAACACGGCGTTGGGGTAGACTTGGAGACAAAATTGGCTATGAAAAAGTAATTATGGCTTTACTGATCGGTGGGGCCATTGTATTTATCCCTCAAGGAATGGTAACAGCCTTGTGGCAACTTGTGATCTTGCGCTTTTTGTTCGGTATGGTAACAGGAGGAATTATTCCTTGTATGACCGCTTATATCCGGCAAGTGGCACCGTTACAAGTTCAAGGTGAAGTGAACGGTTATAATGTCAGCTTCCGATTTTTAGGAAATGTCATTGGACCGGTATTAGGTGGAACCATTTCGGGATTTATCGGCATCCATTCTGTGTTTTTTGTAACAAGCGGCATCCTATCCTTCGCTTTCTTCCTCTTACTTTGGAGTGTAAAAAGAGACCAAAAAGATCTAGAACAAGGCAATTTCAGTACTTTGAATTAATTTTTCACTATTTCTCAGCAAATGTTAAGAAGGAAAAACTCAACTTTAGGGCGAATATAGATATATACCAGTGAAACTTCCATTAGTGGGCTTTTGTTTGTCCCCACCTATCGTCTTTGGAAGCTCGAAAATCCTGGGTGTGGGTCTTGACTCGCCGTTCAGGTGGGATAAAAAGTTTTTTAAGGGGGGAAGTACTTGTATTCAAAAGGATTGACAGATAGTTTAGGAATTGAAATAAAAATTTTAGAAAAAGGATTTGTAACTGCGACAATGCCGGTGGATGATAGAACGAGACAGCCGCTGGGGTATCTTCACGGAGGTGCCTCGGTTGCGCTGGCTGAAACAGTTGCAAGCGTCGGAGCCTATCTGCTGATTGATCAAGAAAATGAAACATGTTTTGGTCTGGAAATTAACGCAAATCATGTTCGTTCAAAAAGAGAAGGAATCGTTACGGCAGAAGGGAAAGTCTTGCATCAAGGCCGGACCACCCAAATTTGGGAAATCCAAATCAAAGATGAAGAGGACAAACTGATTTGTATCTCAAGATGCACGATAGCAGTTGTGCCTCTAAAGCATGACTAGCTTCCTTTGCCCAAAAGTAACATGATTTATATGGGGGATTGCGGATTAGCATTTCCATTATACAAAAGTATGTTATAAAGTGAAGCTTCCATCAGTGGACCTCTCCACTGATGGTTAATTAACCCAATCGGTGATTCAGTAACATTACTTTCAACTTTCATTATTTTATAATCGCCACGTTCAATATGGGTGATGATCCCCTCAAAGTTCAGAAATTTCCCCTAACTAAGCTGAATGAACTGCATTTGAAAAATCATCTCAAGTGTGACCATGAAATAAGGGCGTGTCTTTATTATCTAAAAGGCTGATCCAGTAACCAAAATTCATTTCCTTGAGCAATGATAAATTTATCAAGCCATTCTTGAAATGTATAATTAAATTTTTTTGAACCATCCGATAGAGAAAGGTATTGTCCCCCGTTTCTAAGATCCCGAATGTTCACGACTAAATCGGCATTGTCTAATAAATGACCAATCGGATATACATCCTCGATTTTCAAGTTATTCACCTAGAAATTTTTCCCTTCAAAAATTTTATCCAAAGAATATAATTCAAATAATGCCCGGCTACCTTTATAATCATCGGTAAACAGTTCTGCTCCATTAGATATTTTTAAAAATTGAAGATAATCCACCGGTAATGGAATACTACTATATTTTTTTAGTTCTTCATCAGTACAGGCAAGGTAAAACTTTACTTTTGAGAGAACTACATTTCCAAAATAAGTGTTCCGATACAGTGCACTATTTTTATCCAACCTATTTTTTAATGAATTTATTAATTTTTCTATATATACTTCATTTTCCATATGGATGTTCACCTTAATTCTTATAATGGAAACGCTATTTTGTTATCCTTGCGAGAAAATTACACAATAAATTATTCCTTAAACTCAAGTTCAACCTTAGCGATAGTAAAACCCCCGATGTATAGGGATTTTTG
>NZ_JAJCHL010000157.1:0-3381 GCF_020554505.1 Caldibacillus sp. 210928-DFI.2.18 | reverse complement strand
TTACACTACACAGCAAATTTTACATAAAAAAAATGGCTTTTTTCAGTGGTCACGAAAGGCTCTCGCGGACAAAATGGAGTCTCAATCAGGAAAAACTGTCCAATAGAAAGGCTCTCGCGGACAAAATGGAGGCTCAATCAGGAAAAACTGTCCAATAGAACGGTTCTCATGGACAAAATGAGGAGTCGATCAGGATGAACTGTCCAATAAATCCGTTCTAATGGACAATTTTTCAAAAAAGAGCACCAAACTTTCCCAATCATTATCATGACTTTTGGCTACTCCTTTTCAACCCGATTAAAACTAAAATGGTCACCATTACAGCAGTATTTTTTTTAGAAAAGCAATTGGTTTTATATCGTATAAAGTATGTCCAACGATTGTATTTGAAAGAATTTCTTCATCAAGCAAAGGGTAATCATACAGTTTTCCTTCATAAACATATTCGAATCTAGGATGCAGTAAAAAATCATTAGGTGTTACTAATGCCGAATGAAGCGGTCCCCACAAATCAACACCGCTTTCCTTAAAAACTTCCGCAACAAATTGTGAACAGAAATAGGCGTTATTCAAGGCTATCGGATAACTGAACAGTACGCCAAGCAAACCGATAAGATTATAAGAAAATAAGTCTTTATTATTTTCGAAAGCCCGAATTTTATCACGAATTTTATGATATTCATTTTCAGTAACATCCAGTTTCAGTAGTAAACAATTGGTATTGCGAAAGTATCGATAGGTTCCGAAATAGACATCTTCTTTTATAAACCCCGCAATGAGTGGATTTCTCGGTCGTTTTCGCCCAAAACTATATATTTCATCAAGTTTTTCATCAAAAACAATAGAAACATGACTATATGGAGCGCCGGTAAACCATTTAATGGCTCTTGCCAAGAATGTTCCTGTATCAGTTAAAAGAACATAGATTGTTTTCTTATTTTCCTTCATAATCTCTTCTCCCTAACGCGTTTGTCTATTGACAGATAAAATTTATCAGAAAAATCCTATTCTGTTATCATATTTTATGAATGTTTTACGTATTTTAATGATTAAAAGTTTCATAAACTAACTATCTGACTTTAAATCCTGTACAAATCACATATTCCATAAGTGCTTTAAAGGTATTTTATCATGAATATAACGAAAATTATAATGGCAGTATATTTTGTTCTGGTTACACTTATGATATAAATAGTATAGGAAAGAGTGATAGATTTGTAAAAGTTGTTTATAAAGGAGTAGATATAAATGTTTCAAAAAATGCTAAAAGTCCTATCTATATTCATTATATTTTTCGGATTAAGCGTTAGCCAAGTTGTTTTGGCAAGCGAGGGTGAGAAGGAAAAGGTAATCGATGAAAAAAATGGTCCGGCCATCGTCGTTCTAGGTGAAAGATTATCGGAAGCACAAAAAGAACAGACGAGAAAATTATTGAAGGTGGATGAGGAAGCAGAGGTAAAAGAAATTATCGTTACCGGTGCAGATGCGGCTAAATACATTAAAGGGGATCCGAATTCCAACATGTATTCATCCGCCAAAATTAAACGGCTTGATAAGGGAGAAGGGATCCGGGTTATCCAAGTGACGCCGGAAAATATCACGGAAGTTACGAATGATATGTATGCGAATGCACTGCTTACGGCAGGTGTGGAAGATGCCCAAATTGAGGTGGCATCCCCGGTAAAAGTAACCGGACATTCGGCTTTAACAGGTATTTTTAAAGCTTATGAGGTAACTGGTGAAAAACTGGATACGGATCGCTTAAAAGTTGCAAATGAAGAATTGGATGTTGCGACCAAATTGGCAGAAGATGCCGGTGTTGATCAAGACAAAGTCAGTCAATTATTAACGGAAATTAAACAGGCCATTGCGGAACAAAACCCGGCAACAAAAGAAGAAGTTGAGCAAATCGTTCAGGAACAATTGAAAAATTTAAATATTGAATTATCCCCGGAATACAAACAAATGTTGATCGACTTATTTGATAAAATTCGTTCATTGGATATCAACTTTGATGAAGTAAAAAGCCAGTTGGAAAACTTGGCAGGTGATATTCAAAAGAAATTGGAAGATGCCGGAGTAGATAAAGGATTTTTGCAAAGTGTCGCTGATTTTATAAAACAAATATTCCAATCAATTGCCGATTTCTTTAAGTCGCTGTTCAGCTAACAATTGACAGAGGTTTGGCCATCATTTTGAAAGATAAATGTAGATATTTATAATAATCAAAGCGTCAACAAATATTAAAAAAATGATGTAAGTTTACGGTTATCAAAATTAATTCAACCTGAACCCTAACAATGTCAGATTTTTACAGAAGCGGAGGAGAAGAAATGGATAAGTAAAAAGAATAAAACATGAATATGATTTGGAGATGGAAATTTTATGACTGTACAAAAGGTGATTAATCAAATATGTAAAGAACTAGATGGAATAGCTGGCATTGTTGGTGTGGTTTTAGGCGGTTCAAGAGCAAGAGGAACAAATCACGCTACTTCTGATATTGATATTGGAATTTATTATGATGAGTCGGCAGGTTTTGATATCAACGAAATTAGAAAAATCGCCACAAAAATAGATGATGACCATAGGGAAAATATTATCACTACTTTAGGTGAATGGGGTCCTTGGATAAATGGCGGTGGGTGGCTTGTTGTTCAAGGGTATCATGTTGATTTCATATTTCGTGATATAAAACGAGTGTCCCGTGTGATTGATGATTGTTTGAAAGGAGTTGTTTCGGCACATTATCATACCGGACATCCCCATGCTTATATAAATGTTATGTACATGGGAGAAATCTCTATTTGTAAAATATTAATTGATCCAACAAATCAAATTGCCGAACTAAAGGCTAAAACCATGCCTTATCCAAAATCACTAAAAGATGCAATTATTGGCTATTTTATGTTTGAAGCATCTTTCTCGTTAATGTTTGCAAAGGATAATGTGGATAAGGATGACATTTCGTATGTGGCAGGTCACGTCTTTCGCACGATCTCATGTTTAAACCAAGTATTATTTGCATTGAATGAAGAATACTGCATCAATGAGAAAAAGGCTGTTCGAATGATTGAAGGCTTTAGAAAAAAAACCAAATGATTATAAGAAAAAGATAGACCAAATAATAACATTAATTTCCGTAAATATGGACAGTACAAAGGAAGGTATTCAAATCCTGCAAGAACTTATTTCAGAAACCGAAAAGTTATTAAGTAAATAATTGTCTGTCCATGAACTTTGCGTTTTATCAAGTAATTAATCAAAGAAGGAAACCCTTTTTGAAATTGGGTTTCCTTTATTTTTTATACGTTAAGAAAGTATAAACTCAAGTTCAACCTTAGCGATAGTAAAACCCCCGATGTATAGGGATTTTTGTTA
>NZ_JAJCHL010000156.1:0-3382 GCF_020554505.1 Caldibacillus sp. 210928-DFI.2.18 | reverse complement strand
GTTTGTTTCCATAAAAATTTTTCGACATTGAAAAAATGAAGACGTCAATTAATTTTGCCAAGGAAACTCACCAATAAAAGGAGATTTTCCCTAATTACCAACCTTAATTATGCAATTTGCTGCACACCTGTCAAAAGCTAGAAAAAAATTTTTAAAAAAGATATCAATGAAGTGGAACATGATAAAAAATTTTATTGAAAAATGGTACAATAGAATCAAAATTGAACTTTGATAGGGATTTTGGAGGTAGCAATGATTACAGGTGAATTGAAAAATAAAGTTGATAAAATATGGGGAACGTTCTGGACGGGCGGCATTACAAATCCGTTAACCGTCATCGAACAATTTACCTATTTATTATTTATAAAAGGCTTAGACGAAACAGAAACGACAAAAGAAAAGGAAGCGGAAGTTCTCGGGATTCCTTTTGAGGGAATTTTCCCCGAAGATAAACAGCATTTGCGCTGGCATCGTTTCAAACAGCTCGGTTCACCGGAAGAAATGTATCGGGTTGTATCGGATGAGGTGTTTCCTTTTATAAAAAGCCTACATGGCAAAGAGGATTCAGCCTATTCCAAGTATATGAGTGATGCGATGTTTTTAATTCCAACGGCGAATATGCTGGCAAAAATTGTCGACGGAATTGATAATTTACCCTTGAAAGACCGTGATGTACAAGGAGATTTATACGAGTATCTTCTTTCAAAAATTGCCACAGCCGGCACAAACGGACAATTCCGGACACCAAGACACATTATAAAAATGATGGTGGAACTAATGAAACCAACGCCGGAAGACATCATCATCGACCCGGCCATGGGTTCGGCCGGATTTTTAGTGGCAGCCAGTGAATATTTACGTAAACATCATAATGATTTATTTCTTGTTCAAGGCTTAAAAGAACATTTTCACAATACAATGTTTTACGGCAATGATATGGATCGGACGATGCTTCGGATTGGTGCGATGAACATGATGCTTCATGGAGTTGACAATCCGAACATTGACTATCGGGATTCACTTTCCGAGATTAATAAAGATAAAGAAAAATATACAATGGTTTTGGCAAATCCGCCATTTAAAGGGTCATTGGATTATGATGCGGTTTCGAATGACTTGTTGAAAATCGCCAAAACAAAGAAAACGGAATTATTATTCTTATCCTTATTTATTCGGATCTTAAAACCGGGTGGTCGGGCAGCGGTTATTGTCCCGGATGGTGTGTTGTTCGGTAGTTCGAATGCACATAAACAAATTCGGAAAGAGATTATTGATAATCATAAACTGGAAGCCATTATTTCCATGCCAAGCGGGGTCTTTAAACCGTATGCAGGTGTATCTACAGCGGTTATGATTTTTACAAAGACCGGTGCAGGTGGGACGGATAATGTTTGGTTCTATGATATGAAAGCAGACGGATTTTCATTGGACGACAAACGCACCCCGATTGAAGACAACGACATACCGGATATCATTGCAAGGTTCAATAATCTTGAAGCGGAAAAAGAACGTAAACGGACCGAACAATCCTTCTTCGTACCGGTAGATGAGTTGCGGGAAAACGACTACGACCTGTCGATTAATAAATATAAAGAAATCGAGTATGAAGAAGTGGAGTATGAAGCTCCGGGAGTTATTCTTAAAAAAATAGAAGAATATGAACAGAAAATTATACAGGGAATAAAAGAATTAAAAGAACTAATTAGGGGTTAGTTAGATGAAAAAGATAAAGTTAAAAGAAATATTTGAGATAAAAAAAGGTAAGAAAGTTGAACCAGTTGATGAATCTTTTCCTAATAAAGTAAGGTATATCCAGATTGAAGATTTGAGGGATGACAGAAGTGTAAAATATTGCTTTCACGATGATAATTACGTATATGCTAACAGTGAAAGTATAATTATTGCTTGGGATGGGGCAAATGCTGGAACGGTTTCTTACGGTTTAGAAGGAGCTATAGGAAGTACATTGGCAGTTTTGGAAGCAAAAACCAAAGATATTTATATACCTTTTGTAGGGAAATTTTTGCAATCTAAATTCCAATATTTAAGAGATACTTGTACGGGTGCTACTATCCCGCATATATCAAGAAAGGCACTTGAAAATTTGTTAATACCGATGCCTTCTTTTGAAGAACAGGTGTTTATTTCAAAAATATTAGATAAAGCACAGTCATTGGTAGAAAGACGCAAAGCCCAAATCGAATCATTAGACCAATTAACACAAAGTGTATTTTTGGAGATGTTTGGGGATCCAATAATTATTTCAAATAAATACAATACTGTCTCACTTAAAGATTTATGTATTAACATTTCTGGTGGAGGAACACCCTCTAAGTCTAAACCAGAGTATTACTTAGGTGAGATACCATGGGTAACTCCTAAAGATATGAAAAGACTATTGATTGATAATAGTTTACAGCACATTTCTAAAGAAGCAATTGAAAATAGTTCAGCTAAAATTATTCCAAAAAATTCTGTGCTAATGGTTGTAAGAAGTGGAATATTAAAGAAAAAATTACCTTTAGCAATAAATACAAGAGAAGTGGCAGTGAATCAAGATATGAAGGCTTTTACTGTTAATAAAGAATTAATTAATCCAGAGTATTTATTATTCTTTTTTATGTTTTATCAAAGAAAGTTGCTAGGTAAAGTAAGATCGGTAACGGCAGACAACTTAGACTTTAATGATGTCAAAAAAATTCCTGTTCCTGTTCCGAAAATTGAACTTCAAAATCATTTCTCAAAAATTTTCTATGACATTAATAAGCAAAAAAATAATTTTCAAGAACAATTAACTTTGTTGGAAAATAATTTCAACTCTCTGCTGCAACGTGCCTTCAAAGGTGAATTATTTACCGAAAGATAACATGAAAATAATATAATAAAAACAGCGAATTAACAACGGCTTTATTTATCTTGGAAAGTTAAAGGAGGTCTATGAATGAGCGAGTACAAACAAATGATTGAAAACTATAGTTTAAATGTGAATGGTTTCGACGTTAGCCCTTTTGAAAGTATTCGCATGTTTTACTACCGGAGTGACTTATAAAAAGTATTTGATTTAACCTTTCAAGAAAAAGTTCAATTGGCTCAATATGACCTCGTTCTTATTCAAAATGCCGTAAAAATGGTGGAACATGTTGGAGAAGTGTATGATTTTTCGTTATCCACCCAGCCTATTGATGAATGGTGGCGGCATCTGGTTAAGGTAGCTTCCGGTGAATTGTCGCTTGATGTAATTTCTTTTAAAGACAAGGCAATCTAAAAGGAGGGTAAAACTATTTGGATTCCCAAAAAAATGTTCGATGGAGACAGCGATTTGATAATTTTAAAAAATCATATCAGCTATTGGAAAATACTCCTCTCTGGAACTAACTTCTGA
>NZ_JAJCHL010000155.1:0-3588 GCF_020554505.1 Caldibacillus sp. 210928-DFI.2.18 | reverse complement strand
TATCAGTTTTATTTATGAACTGCAACAATTATACAATAAAAAAGTGTGATTTTCGGATACTTGAAGCACCACAAACCTTTCAGTTTTTAGTGGTACTCCGTATCCGACCTCACTATCATCCCACACCTTAAGGAGTCTCGTTCGGAAAATCTGTAATCAACAGTAAAAAAAGGGAAATTCAACAGTACTCGGACATGAATTCAACAGTAAAATTGAAAAATTCAACAATAACCCCTGCGAATTCACCAGTAGACTACGAGAAATCAACAGTCCTCCCATTAATTCCACTGCGCAACACCAGAAGAAGCTTCGATAGATTAAGAAAGGAATGACAATTTTTTAAGTGCCATTCCTCCAGGTAAATATTTTGTTCCTTTTACCTGTCATTCCGAGTCATTATGGTCAGATTCCGCCCAATCAACCTACGTCTTGTTCCCACTTATTTTCATTGCCAAATGTAATAATGCCCAGTTCGTGGTGTTCTCCCTCGTATAACGCCCTGGAGACAAAGCGGTTTTCCCCATTATCATCTATTACTTCCAGCCGGCAAAACGCCCGGTTCTTCTGTAACGCTTCATAATATTGTTGCTCATTTTGAACAGGAATCCCGTTTACCGTCTTGATTACTTCACCGATCTTCAACTTCATTTTTTCAGCTGCCGTCCCCGGAATAATATCCAAAATCACAATTCCGGAATGGTTTTTCGAAAAATAGTAAGTCTGCCCGCTATCCTGATAATAATGAACCATTGAAATCAGCAGGCGACCGATTAAGGCAATGCCCATCGCCACAATTACTGCCGGTTCAAACCAAAATCCTGCCGCTCCAATCAGGGTGACTAAAACTCCCAACCAAATCACTTGCTTTCCCTGCCCTTTAATTCCCAGACTCGGATGAACACTGCGAATTTGGCTACCAAACCCGATCCAGTACGGGATAAACAGGAAAGTAAAAGTCGACTGACCAATAGGAACAACCGGCCAAAAGTCAAACGGTACGGAAAGTGCATCAGCAGGGATTAAAAATAACAGCGGGACCATCCATAATCGTTTTGACTCATGGACGCCCATATTCATTCCCCTTTTACTGCGTATCAATTTCGGCGATGTGTGTTGACTGGCATTTTTGAATACGAGTAACCCTTCTACCAGCAATAACAACCCCGTTAAAAAGGCTGCCCCCGGAATGATTGCTGTATCCATTTGTGCAAAGAGGTTTTGAAAAATAGGAACTTCAATTTGATACATATTAATGAGCATGATTAAGAAAAAGCCGGTCCCCATCGTATATGCCGGGGAAAGCAAACCCGGTTTCAAGATGATGGAAAATAAAATCGTAACAGCTGAGACGGTCAAAACAAATGCCAGCGGGATGATATTCCCAATTAGTAAAGTAATGATGGAAAAAATAAGCCCGCAAATAAGTCCTTTCCCCAAATACATACGCGTCTCAAACCAACCATCTTGGATACGTATGTGAAAATTCCTTCGTTCTCGTTTTACCCGTATATAGCCAAGATAAACAGCATAAAGGATTCCAAGATAAAGTAACGGGTCTAAGAAGAATTTTCCAATCCCTTTTCCAATTTCAAGCAACCACTCCAAGCCCGACACCCCCCGAGATTTTTATTTTAAATCGATCGAATCATTTAATAGATTATTATCTACTATTTTAGCAAATATGGATAAAAAAACCTATCTATTATTTAATTTTAGATTGAATATCAAAAAACGTTTCAAACAGCTTAACTATTAAATGGATTAAGAATAACAAGAAAGGACTACACAAAAGGTGCAGTCCTTGTTGATACCTAAATATCTCCGCCGATTATCTTGATACTGTGGATACTCAATAGATCCTTGAGCATTAATGTTGATACTGAAAATATCGCAGGGCCATTTGCAACTGGCGGTCATTTTCTTTTTTTCTTTTTGCTTCAGCCACTTTCTTTTCCATCTTCCTAACTGTTTTCTCATTAATGATACCCGTATCCGGCAAGTTATGTTCTCTTTGGAATCGTTTCACAGCTGTTTCCGTTGTTTCGCTATAGTAGCCATCTACCCGCCCCGGTTCATATCCCAGGCTTTTCAAAATCAACTGAGCATTTTTTACCTGCCCATTATTCATATCTTTACTTAGCGGCTGATCAATTTGTAATGGGTGGACATGGTACAAATCCGGCTGAACAACATAAATATCCGGTTTAATTCCTTGTCCGTGAATCCAGTTCCCATCCGGGGTTAACCATTTATACATCGTTAATTTTATATGGCTCTTATCCCCTAAATCGACTTGTTGTTGAACCGTCCCTTTTCCGAATGTCGTCTCGCCAATGGTCGGATAACCGCCTGCCTCCTTCAATGCGGCTGCTAAAATTTCTGAGGCCGATGCGCTTCCTTTATCGGTTAAAACCGCGATGGGATAAGGTTTCTTTTCTGCTAATTTCGAAAAATATTGTTCTTGCCCTTGATCTCTTCCCTCAATTTGAAACATCGGTTTTTCTTTTGGCACCAACTCTCCGGCAATTTTCTTTACACTTTGCAAAAGACCACCCGGATTGCCGCGGACATCAATAATTAACCCATCTATTTTTTCTTTTTCCAAAGTATTTAACCGGCTTAAAAAATCTTCGCCTGTCTCTTCCGCAAATGAAGTGATCGTAATATATCCAATTTTCTTTTCTTTCTGTTCAATAATTTCAGAAAAAACTGTTTCAATTGGGATTTTATCTCTTATTACTTCAATCGAAATCGGTTCACTTAAACCTTCACGTAATATTTGCAATGATACCGTCGTTCCTTTTTTGCCGCGTACTTTAGATGTTACTTCATATAAATCTTGACCCGTAACATCTTGTCCGTCAACGGCAACAATCTCATCAAAAGGTTTCAGACCCGCTTTTTCTGCCGGAGAATTTTTAAATGGGGATACAATAATGACCTTGCCGTCAACTTCACTCATTTCAGCACCAATTCCTTCAAAAGAAGAGTCTAAAGATCGGTTAAATTCTTTTGCTTTTTCCTCATTCATATAAACCGAATAAGGGTCACCCAAAGTGGCCAGCATTCCTTCTACCGCCCCTTCAACAAGATGTTCCGGATCCACGTTTTCAATATACCCTTTCGTTATCAGCTCATAAGCCTGTTCTATTTTTGAGAATTCATTTGGCAAATGACGATATTCTGTCTGTCTTATCTCTGTTTTGTCATCTGAAAATATCTGTATACTTGTGTAAGTTGCTAATGATGAAAAGATCATTGCAAAGGTCACCAAAATTGCCACATGGGTTTTTCGCAAATCTGTCACTCCTTGCCATTAAATGTCATTCATTCAAATATATGAGTTTAGCGGACAAGTTATGAACTAGATTTTTATCCCTTATAAGAAGTTGGTAGAGGTACTCCATGGCTTTTAATAAATGTTGTGAAGGTCTATTCATTTGGGTTATGTACATCGGTCCCTGTGGTTTTTTATCCTAATATCCGGTGTCTTTTCATCTTTATTCATAAACGTTTAATATTGAACTACTCCCACCTACGCTGACGCTTAGAGGTAGGAGATTCCTACGCTGTCACTCCTATCGGAGT
>NZ_JAJCHL010000154.1:0-3686 GCF_020554505.1 Caldibacillus sp. 210928-DFI.2.18 | reverse complement strand
CCACCCGTTAAACCGTAAGGTTTAGGGCTTGCGACTTTAGTCGTGGGAGTCTCAAGGGGTGTTACTGGTGAATTCAGGGATTCTACTGTTGCTAGTTGGGTCCGGGTACCGCTCAGGTAAGGAAACTGAACCGTTGACACTAGGCTGCCAAATTTTGACTACTAACCTTCTTATGTGTAGAGAATAAAAATGCTTAAAATTAACAAATTTAATAAAAAAGGAGATGAACTGGTTTGTCTAAAAAAACAATCTATTTTTTGTGTACTGGTAATTCCTGCCGCAGCCAAATGGCAGAGGGGTGGGCAAAAAAATATCTAGGTAAAGAGTGGAATGTTTATAGTGCAGGAATTGAAGCACATGGATTAAATCCAAATGCAGTGAAAGCAATGAAAGAAGTCGGAATTGATATTTCTAATCAAGCATCGGAAATTATTGATGCTGAGATTTTAAATCATGCAGACTTAGTTGTGACTCTTTGCGGGGATGCTCGGGATAAATGTCCGGTTACGCCACCACATGTAAAAAGAGAGCATTGGGGCTTTGATGACCCGGCAAAAGCGGAAGGGACAGATGAAGAAAAATGGGCAGTATTTCAGCGGGTACGGGACGAAATTGGGGAGCGGATTAAGCGTTTTGCTGAAACAGGTGATTAAGGTGAAAAATATGTGGTAGGAAAGGAATTAATCGTAAATTTTGTTTGACATTACTACAGTTAGATACTTTATATGTATAAAAAAATTAATAAAATTATATATTCAAATGATTGTTTGACCGTTTGAATATGAGAGCATATAATAATTAATATAATAGTCAAATCATCATTTGAATGACAAGGGAGAAAAAATATGAATAATGATATTTGTGAAATAACGTGTATAAATGAGGAAAAAGTAAACAGGGTGAAAACGAGCTTAGCTGAACAAAATTCTACAGATGTTGCTAAAATTTTCAAGGCATTGTCTGACGATACAAGAATTAAGATTGCTTATGCTTTGTCAGTTGAGGATGAATTATGTGTGTGTGATGTAGCCAATATTACTGGTTCTACAATTGCCACAGCTTCTCATCATTTAAGGCTATTAAAGAATTTAGGTATAGCGAAATATCGTAAAGAGGGGAAGTTAGTATTTTATTCTCTAGACGACGAATATGTGAAGAATTTAATCCATTTAGCATTTGCTCATCAGAAAGAGGTTAGGGAAGTTGAGTGAAGCAACTATTTTTGAAAATAAAAATGTTTATCGGGTTGAGGGATTTTCCTGTGCAAATTGTGCTGGAAAGTTTGAAAAAAATGTTAAGGAACTACCGGGAGTACAGGATGCAAAAGTGAATTTTGGCGCCTCGAAAATTACTGTTTACGGTGAAACAACAGTAGAAGAATTGGAAAAGGCGGGTGCTTTTGAAAATCTTAAAGTATTTCCGGACAAGTCAGAAGCGCCATCGTCAACAGTGAATCAAATAGATAAAGAGGTGACGAAAGAGGCGAAAACTCCATTCTATCAAAAACACAGTACACTTTTATATGCTTCATTGCTAATTGTTTTTGGATATCTTTCTCAGTTTGTCAATGGGGAAGAAAACCTAATTACTTCAGTGCTATTTATCGCATCGATTGTCATCGGAGGGCATTCACTTTTTAAAACAGGTTTTCAAAATTTGTTCAAACTTGATTTTGATATGAGAACATTGATGACGGTTGCTATTATTGGTGCTGCTTTTATAGGAGAATGGGCAGAAGCGTCGATTGTTGTTATTCTTTTTGCCATAAGTGAAGCCATGGAGCGATATTCAATGGATAAAGCCAGACAATCCATTCGATCATTAATGGATATTGCCCCAAAAGAAGCACTTATTAGGCGAAATGGACAAGAAATGACGGTCTCTGTGGATCATATTTTGGTTGGAGATATAATGATTGTTAAGCCCGGTCAAAAAATCGCGATGGATGGAATTGTCATTAGCGGTACTTCTTCAGTAAACCAAGCAGCAATTACAGGAGAGTCCGTACCGGTTTCTAAAACCGTTGATGATGAAGTATTTGCAGGAACGATTAATGGAGAAGGATTACTTGAAGTAAAAATTACGAAACTTGTAGAGGATGCAACGATTTCAAAAATTATTCATCTTGTTGAGGAAGCACAAGGTGAACGCGCTCCGGCACAAGCCTTTGTTGACACATTCGCTAAATATTACACGCCCATTATAATGGTCATTGCCGGATTAGTTGCGATCATACCTCCTTTGTTTTTTGATGGAGATTGGGGAACATGGGTTTATCAAGGATTATCAGTTTTAGTTGTTGGCTGCCCTTGTGCATTGGTTATATCTACGCCAATTTCAATCGTTTCAGCAATCGGAAATGCTGCGAAAAAAGGTGTTCTTATTAAAGGTGGTATTTACTTAGAACAAATGGGTACTGTAAAGGCCATTGCATTTGATAAAACAGGTACATTAACAAAGGGTGTTCCAGTAGTTACTGATTTTTATGTGCTGAACGATCAAATCAATGAAAATAAGCTGTTATCCATCATTACTGCGTTAGAATATCGTTCTCAGCATCCGCTTGCTTCTGCCATTATTCGAAAAGCAGAAGAAATGAATGTTACTTATTCTAATGTAATCGTGAATGATTTCACCACTATCACAGGTAAAGGGATTAAGGGTACTGTAGAAGGAACAACTTATTATATAGGTAACCCAAAACTTTTTAAGGAAGTACCAAATGCGAATTTTGATAACAGCTTAGAAGATAGAATAACCAATCTTCAAAACGAAGGGAAAACAGTGATGATTTTTGGTACAGAAAAAGGAATACTTGCCTTAATTGCGGTAGCTGATGAAGTACGTGAATCTAGTAAAAATACCATTCAAAAACTGCATCAACTTGGAATTAAAAAGACGGTTATGCTTACAGGTGATAACAAAGGCACTGCAAACGCAATTGGTCGGTATGTAGGTGTTTCGGAAACTCAAGCAGAATTGATGCCGCAAGATAAATTAGCTGTTATTAAGCAGTTAAGATCTGCGTATGGAAACGTTGCTATGGTTGGTGATGGTATCAATGATGCTCCTGCTTTAGCGGCTGCAACTGTCGGAATTGCGATGGGGGGAGCTGGAACGGATACAGCACTGGAAACGGCAGATGTTGCTCTTATGGGAGACGATTTAAGTAAGCTTCCATTTACGGTAAGACTAAGCCGAAAATCGTTAAATATTATTAAAGCAAATATAATCTTTGCAATAGGTATTAAGTTAATTGCCTTATTATTGGTCATTCCCGGCTGGTTAACGCTATGGATTGCAATTCTATCAGATATGGGGGCAACTCTTTTGGTGGCACTAAATGGTTTACGACTGATGAGAGTGAAAGAATAATTAAAAACTTGAGTTTCGCATCCCAAAGACGGGGTGAGTGGTGTTTTGTCACCCAAAAAAGGAGTTTTTCGGCTCAAAATGGTGACGAGAAAGGTTCTCGTCGCCCAAAAAAGGAGTTTCTCACCCAAAAGTGACGACGAGAATGGGCTTCGTCGCCAAAAAAGAGAGTTTTCCGGCTCAAAATGGCGACGAGAAAGGTTCTCGTCGTCGAAAAATGGGGTTTCCCGGCTGAAAATGGCGACGAGAAAGGTTTTCGTCGTCAAAAAATGGAGTTTTTCGGCTGAAAATGGCGACGAGAAAAGGTCTCGTCG
>NZ_JAJCHL010000153.1:0-3931 GCF_020554505.1 Caldibacillus sp. 210928-DFI.2.18 | reverse complement strand
TTGACTCCTCATTTTGTCCATGAGAACCCTTCTATTGGACAATTTTTGCTGATTGCCTCCTCATTTTGTCCACGAGAACCCTTCTATTGGACAATTTTTGCTGATAGACTCCCCATTTTGTCCACGAGAGCCGTTCTATTGGACAGTTCCTGCTGCTTGGTCGCCCGTTTTGTCCGCGAAACCTAACTTTTATGTGAGGACTTTTTATTTTCAATGTACATGAATGCAATGAGTTTAATTCTTACTCGATTGTTCAAATAATCGTTTGTTTGAATTTGGCTTAGGCACTTGTGGTTGCTGGTTTTGGAAAAAAAGGGGTCGCATATTTTGACAATTTTTGTAGGAGTTCAGGTGGCCCCACCCATAAATTAGTGAGAAGGTTGTATCATGTCGGAAATGGGTGGGCCAATCGTTTATTGCCCCATCGATAATCTTGGGGTGGACCACCTAAACATTTATGGTCCGCTTCCGCATAATCCTAGGGGGGTTATGGTCCGCTTCCATAAATTTAGTGTGGCCCACCTTCTCAATATTACTTTTGCCCGGCTACATCCACAATCCGCCCTTCAATTGCAGTAGGAATTTTTTTAAGTCCCACCAGATAATCGCGAAAATTTTGCCATTCAAGGATGCCTAGATCGGAAACCTTCCCCGCTGCATACGATTTTTCGAACATCTGATAGCCTTCTGCACCCTTTGCGAGGAAGGTATTTGTGACAATCGAGTAGGTCTGTTCATCTTTTACTTGGTCATAGCTACCGTTTGAATTTTTAACGAATACATCTACAATCCGCTCCCCGGCATTTTTTGTAGAATCAAATTCAATTTTCCCGCCGGCAATGTGCAAAAATCGACTGCTTTCCCTCGGGTATTTTTTTAAGCTAATTTCTAGCGCTTGTTTTAAATCCGCTCCGGTCACTTCCAGAATGGTCAATGTATTACTAAATGGAAGTACCTTGATGACCTCGCCGACCGTGACCGGACCGGACTGGATGCCAGCGCGGATTCCACCACCGTTTTGAATGGCCATAACGACATTTTTGTTGTACTCTTTAGCTGTTGCTAGCATCCCGTCTGTAATCAGGTTACCAAGAACGGTTTCACTGTTACGGACGCTGATTTTTGAACCGGTGCCATCACCAAGTCGTGGGTTTTCAAGGTCATTTTCAAGCGTGACCCCAATTTCTTTTTCAGCCACTTCTTTTATTATTTCAGTATATTTTTTTAATCGTTTAGCCGCTTCGGGATCCGGTTGGAAGTCGGAAACGGATAGTAATTTTCCATCCGCTTCTGTGACCACACCTTTTTTATCAAACTGTACATCAAGGGTGCCAATGTTCATGTTGTTGGCCCCGGTTTGTACAATGACAGTCGGATCTTTTTCAACACCATGGTCATCCCGTTCGACAATCACCGGTTTCGATAACTTGGTATGACTATGTCCGCCAACGATCACATCAATTCCGTTTACTTTTGCAGCAAGCATGAGGTCATTATCAATAGAAGCTTTGTCGTCATAACCAAGGTGGGAAAGGGCAATGATTTTGTTAACACCCATTTTTTCAAACGCCTTCACTGTTTTTTTGGCAACAGTAATATAATTTTTGAAGGTAATTGACCCCGGACTTGAAATATCCTTTGTTTCTTCAGTAGTAAGGCCGAAAATCCCTATTTTTTCTCCGTTGATTTCTTTGACGATGCCATTGTAAATTTGCCCGGCTTTCGGTTCGTTTGATATAAGGTCGCTGTAAATGCTGGTAAACTTTTTGTCAGCGGAAAAATTGACATTGGCACTGACGAACGGGAATTTTGCCGCTTTAATGAAGTCGACCAATGCTAGATGACCTTCTTTTGTAGAACCAAGATCTAATTCATGATTGCCGAATGTCATCGCGTCATACCCCATCAGGTTCATGAATTCTAAATCTGCTTGCCCCTTGAAGGCATTGAAGTAGAGGGTCCCTTGGAATACATCCCCGGCATCGAGCAGGAGGGCATCCGGATTTTTTTCTCTAAGCATTTTGACTCCAGTTACGCGGTTAGCAATTTTATCAAGATTAGCATGTGTGTCGTTGGTATGGATGATGGAGAGTTCATATGTGTCTGTGTCTGCGGCTAATGTAGGCAGAATACTGATTCCTAAAAAGATTGCCGTTATGATGATCATCACCGAAAACTTTCTTAATCGCATCTCTTTCATTTCGTTCCCCTCCATATTCGCTTTGTGTGAATATAGTTTTTCTGGTTTTGCGAAAAATAAACATTTTTTGGTACTGCACAAGCTTTTTTGGAATTTTTTGTATTTAATCTAGATAATTTAATAGAGTTGTTTTATAATAGCTTTGAAAAAATACCAAATAAAGGATGTGGAATATGTTTTACAAAGTACGAACCGAATCTAGAGAATTGAAAATCATGGAAGTCCTCAATGCCCGAGCAGATTTGTCTGAGAAGGATAAACGGAATTATTTTACCTTAAGAAAGGGATATGAGGGAGAAATTCAATTTGACAACATGTTAGAAAGACTTCAGTGTGACTGCCTCATTCTATCTGATTTATTACTCCGAGCAAGTAACTCTACATTCCAAATTGATTCCTTAATAATTGTTTCTAATACCGTTTATCTTTTTGATATAAAAAATTATGAAGATGATTACGTCTGGGATGCGGTGGACAATCGCATGCTTAAGAAACCTGATTTTGAAATAACAAATCCACTGACCCAATTAAAAAAGAATGAACAGCATTTCCGAAAATGGCTACAGGAACATAAGTTGGATTTCCCGGTGGTTGCATCTGTTGTTTTCGTTAACCCAAGATTCACCCTATATCAAGCATCTCCAGATTTACCTTTTATTTTCCCAACTCAAATCGAGCGAGATGTCATTGAACGCTTAAATTCCAATTCAGCAAAGTTGACACATAAGCACAAAAAGTTCGCAGATCAGTTGATTAATTCTCATATTAATGAGAATCCATACAGTCAAATCCCGGCTTATGAGTATGAGGAACTACGGAAAGGAATCATGTGTGCAAACTGCAGTTCCATCTCAGTTTTTCTTGATGGGAAATTCTGCTTTTGCCCGGATTGCGGACATAAAGAAACCGTTGAAGCTGCGGTCATACGTACTGCGGAGGAATTCAGATTACTCTTCCCTGAACGTAAATTAACAGCAAGAACTTTGATGGAGTATAGTAAAGTAATTAATAATCAGAAAAGAATGAGTCGAATTTTGGAAAAACACTTTACTATGGTCGGAAAAAATCGCTGGGTTCATTATATATAAGGAGAGGGGGAGTGAGTTTTGTTTGTTACGGGCGGGCGAATAAAAGAATATTAGGTTTATAATATCATTTTTGTGGGTAGATGGATGACTAAGGCGCTTTTTGTGTTCCTGTTCCTGTTTACTTTAAATGTGGATTAATGTCTGTGGGTCTTTTTGTGTTCCCTGTAAATTCGTTTTGACTATCGTTTTTTGGAAAAGGTTAGGTCAGGGTTTTATTACTGTTTTAACTTTAGGTTTGGGTTGTTGCTTGTCTACCATGAAAAAAATTTTTATCCCCTGTGGTGAATTTTGG
This sequence comes from Caldibacillus sp. 210928-DFI.2.18, assembly GCF_020554505.1. NCBI lineage: Bacteria > Bacillati > Bacillota > Bacilli > Caryophanales > Bacillaceae > Caldibacillus > Caldibacillus sp. 210928-DFI.2.18. The sequence goes on along the minus strand of NZ_JAJCHL010000153.1, from coordinate 351 downwards.
CGTTACATGGAGGACTATGGACTTTTATTTTAGTAGAGTTACCTGCTATTTTTCCTGTAAACGTGTATTTTTACAAGATTTATATGTTAGACGGTGGTTTATAAATTCCTATGGGGCAGTTTTTCCTTTTCATTTTGTCGCATAGGTCTTTCTATGGGACAGTTTTTCCGGTTTTTGCTGCGGTTTTGTCCCATAGAATTAGGTTTGCTTGCTTCTATGAGACAATATTTCCTCTTTTTCAATGCATTTTGTCCCATTGCGGCTTTCTATGGGACACTTTTTTGTGGTTTTGTTGCGGTTTTGTCCCATAGACTTGGCTTTGCTTGCTTCTATGAGACACTTTTTCCTCTT
>NZ_JAJCHL010000152.1:0-3958 GCF_020554505.1 Caldibacillus sp. 210928-DFI.2.18 | reverse complement strand
AAAGAGGCTCGTCGCTAAAAAAAGGAGTTTCCTGCCCAAAAACGACGACGAGAAAGAGGCTCGTCGCTAAAAAAAGGAGTTTCCTGCCCAAAAACGACGACGAGAAAGAGGCTCGTCGCTAAAAAAAGGAGTTTCCTGCCCAAAAACGACGACGAGAAAGAGGCTCGTCGCTAAAAAAAGGAGTTTCCTGCCCAAAAACGACGACGAGAAAGAGGCTCGTCGCTAAAAAAAGGAGTTTCCTGCCCAAAAACGACGACGAGAAAGAGGCTCGTCGCTAAAAAAAGGAGTTTCCTGCCCAAAAACGACGACGAGAAAAGGTCTCGTCGCCAAAAAAGGGGTTTCTCGGCTCAAAATGACGACGAGAAAAGGTCTCGTCGCCAAAAAATGGTGTTTTTCGGCTTAAAATGATGACGAGATTCAGGCTCGTCGCCAAAAAATGGTGTTTTTCGGTCAAAAATGATGACGAGAAAGAGTCTCGTCGCTAAAAATAGAAACTTCCCTCCTAAAAATTATTGTTCAGCCAATTAGAAAAAACTAATTAACCACGCGACCGCCACGTATGAAGCACCCGTTCACCTCATCATCATAAAGAAAAATTTTTTCAGAACGGCCGATCACCATTGATAAGGCGTTTCTTGATAGACATAATAGTTCAGCCAATTGGAGAACAGTAAATAACTATGTGACCGCCACGTATGAAGCGGACGTTCATTCACATCATCATTTGGAAAATAATTTTTCGGGATTGCCGTCCCAAGTCCTTTCTTTTGATCACGAACGTATTCATCTGCAAGAGTAGTAGCATCATATTCTAAATGTCCGGTAATCATAATGTTTTTTCCATTTTCAGACATAATGATAAATGGTGCTCCCTCCTCTGATACAGATACTAACTTTAATTCCGAATGGTTCTCAATGGCCTCTCTGGAAACATCAGTATAACGGGAATGAGGAGCGTTGAAAACTTCATCAAATCCCCTGACAAGCTTCAACTTTGGTTCAAATAATTGATGTTTGAACACACCAAAACATTTTTTCGGCAATTCGAATTTACCAATGCCATAATGATAATACAAAGCTGCTTGGGCACCCCAACAAATATGTAGCGTTGATGTTACATTTGTTTTTGTCCACTCCATAATTTCTGCCAATTCTTCCCAGTAGTCCACTTCCTCAAAAGCCATTTTTTCTACAGGTGCCCCCGTAATAATCATGCCATCATATCGGCGGTTTTTCACATCCGCAAAAGTTGTATAAAAATTATCCAAGTGATAATTGCTGACATTCTTTGATTGATATGTAGATGTCCTTAAAAAAGTAATATTTACCTGCAATGGTGTATTACCGAGCAGGCGCAAAAGTTGCAGTTCCGTTTTTTCCTTTTCCGGCATTAAATTTAAAATAAGAATATTTAATGGGCGAATATCTTGGGTTCTTGCCCGATCTTCATCCATAACAAATATCTTCTCTTTTCTTAACAACTCTCCCGCAGGCAAATCTTTTGGTATATTAATCGGCATTGTCATTCCCCCTTCATTTCACAATTTTAATAATGTATCACCTATTATAAAATTTATTTATTATTTATGGCAACGTTATTTTTCTTTAAATATTAAATTTATGCAGTATTTTGATACTCTTTTTTAAAACCATTAGGTATTAGTAAATATATAAAAAAGGACCAAGTTATTTCTATACCCGGTCCATTTATTACTAATTTTTTGTACTTTCTCTCTCAATCGGCAATGTACAGCACCGGAATGAGCCGCCTGATTTAATGATTTCTGTTATATCGACTTCGATGACTTCAAAACCGTGATTTCTCAAAGCTTCGTTGACTTTTTTATTAACCGGGAGACTAATAATTTTCCGGTTGCCAATTGATAAAACATTTGTTCCTAGTGTAAATTGTTCTTCCTCTGTTACTTCAATTAATTCATATCGCTCTTTTAATTTTCCAATATGTTCTTGATCCAATGCTCCCGGGAAAATTAAAGCAACATCAGGTGAGACAATATTGAACACACAATCCAGATGCAAATATTTTTCATGAAAGTGAACCGGAATAATCTCAAATTGCTTATTCAACAGTTTTTGAATCTGTTCAATCGCTTCCTTTTTGGTTCTGTCACTTAACCCGATATATATGCGGTCATGATCAATAATAACATCGCCACCCTCAATTTGATGACCAATAATATTATAGTAAGAAATTTCTTCGTCCTCTAACCACCGTTTCAAGACTTCTTCTTCTCCGTTTCTAACCTTACTAGCCATATCAGCAACAAATATTGTTTCTCCGAGAACAAAACCGATGTCCCTCGTAAACACTTGCTCAGGATATTTCCGATGGTAGGGGAGTAAATAGACTTCAACATGATTTTGCCTTAATGTATCAACAAATTGGCTATGTTGTTCCAAAGCTTTTTCAATATGTATCCCTTCATTCTTAAAATGCTTTTGAGTCTCATTAATAACATCTCGGATTGTCATATATTGCGGTTGACATACAATTACTTTTTTCAACACATCGTATTCTGTATAACAGTGGATTTTTTGCGGTGGAATGGTTTCATACGGTTCCAATTTTATCCCTCCCATTATAAATCGTGAAAGTAGCAACTCTATCTTAAAAAAAATCGCATGAAAGACATTTAATTTATCCGTAGTATCGTTTTATTTTTCCAATTTACTGTGAAATTTATGTAAGGGTACAGCCCAAAAAGCTCTTTTATTAAAAAAGAAAAGCGATCGGACAATATTTTGTAGTGCCTTTTTGGAAGTAATTCATGTAAAAACATGTAGATATTTGTAGACAAAACATTCGAAATTTTAGAAGGAAGAAGCTATCCTTTTGAAGAATTATATTTAAGAGAATAAAAACTTTTTAGGGGGAGTTTGCATTGGATCGGATTAGTTATATATCCTACGTTTTATATCAATCTCATAATGAAAATTTAAAAAAATGGGCTTTGGAGTTATTAAACGGTACGATTACTTTAAGGGAGGTAAAGGTAAAATCACAGGTTGCAGAAGCAGAAATTCAACGCGCAGAACTTTTGTATAAAAATGGAAAATTGGACTATCAAAATGTTTTTCGGTTTGTTGCGGAATATATGGAGTTAGCCTCTTAATATTATGGAAATTATTATATTTTTGAGCAGTCATCAATATTTTTATAAAGAAAACTCGGTGACTGCCGAGCCTTCAGGCGTTGGCAGAGCCGTAGTTCAGTGGAAAAACATTTTCGCTTGCGAGGTAATGCTACCGAAGTCTCTCTAATCACCGAAAAAATATAAAATTTTTTCGGCTGCGATATATTCCAGTGAAGCTTTCCTTATGCACTTATACTTAATTCTTAAAATTTCCCTCTACGTCGAAATCGCTTCTTTGCTGGAAATTTATACATTCTTAACGTATAAAAAAGGGTCGACCGAAAATCGGTTAGACCCTGAACAGCTTATGTGTACTGCTTAAATAACCGATTACCTTCTTTTAATGAGAATAGCACCTATCCCGAAAATCCAAATGTATGAAAAGAAAAAGATCCATAGGTAAAGAATGGAAATCGACTCGTTTCCTAAAAGTGTGAAAACGGCTAAAGCTATAAATAAAATAGCTAAGGAAAGATGTGAAGCATATGCAAAAAAACGAAAAACATTGTGAATAACCCGTTCATCTGCTTCTGGCAAATTATCCTTTTTGCGTTTCTGTTTAATCACTTGAATTATTGTCAAAATGATAGTTGCAACCAAACCACCGGCAAATACATCATATGGAAATTCACCCTGAAAAAAATAAGCAAGAAATGAGCCCAGAACAATACCTATAAGACCACAAGCAATAATAAAGAATGGCGTCCACTTTGTTAAAATCGTTTCCCATTTTTTCCTGTCTTTTACACTCATTTTTATACCCATTCCTTTCGCTTCGCTCAAGGCACAAAACGGAATGAAAT
>NZ_JAJCHL010000151.1:0-3996 GCF_020554505.1 Caldibacillus sp. 210928-DFI.2.18 | reverse complement strand
TTCTCCAGATATACTTCACTAATAAATTGAACCTTGCTTGTGTCTCATATTTTTTTTATCGTATTATGCTTCACAAACCCTGAGTAGTATTTTATTATAAAAATTCAATTCATACCGCGCCTATAACAGCACGCAGTATAAATTGAATTTCACCCTAAACCAATTTTTCCGACAAGCGGATAAACTCTTCAGCGTCTTTCGCTGCCAGTTGAATACCGGCTTCCCAAAATTGAGGTTTCGTTAAATCAACACCGAGATGTTTCATTGCTAGTTCTTCCACTTTCATCATGCCGGTGTCCCGCAACAAGGCAATATATTTTTCCTCGAAGCCGGTCGGATTATTCAGGAATTCTGCATAAATACCTAAACTGAACAAGTAGCCGAATGTGTACGGAAAGTTGTAAAACGGTACATCATCGATAAAGAAATGCAATTTGCTGCACCAAAAATGCGGATGATACCCGGCCAAACTATCACAATAAGCTTCTTTTTGTGCTTCCACCATCAACTCATTTAAGCGTTGTTCGGAGACAATTCCTTTCGTCCGTTCTTGATAAAAGTTATTTTCAAAAATAAACCGGGCATGGATATTCATAAACATAGCAACGGCATTGCCAAGTTTATCATTTAGTAGCGAAATTTTTTCCGCATCAGTTTTTGCATTAGCGACTGTTGCATTCCCAATAATCGTTTCCGCAAACGTGCTGGCCGTTTCAGCAACGTTCATGGCATAATTCCGATTTAATGTCGGCAAATCCCGCATAACATGACTATGAAATGCATGGCCTAATTCATGGGCAAGCGTACTGGCATCGCTCATTGAACCGGTAAATGTCATAAAAATCCGGGACTCTTCAAATTCCGGTAAATCTGTACAATACCCGCCCGGCCGTTTATTCGGGCGATCTTCTGCCTCCACCCAACGATTTTCCAGGGCATGTTTTGCAAAGTCTGCCAATTTCGGACCGAAGCTGGCAAAGTTTTCAATGACAAAATCACAAGCTTCATCATATGTAAAACGAGTCGCTTTACTGTCACCCACCGTAACCGGAGCATCGACATCTTGCCATCCTAATTTCTCCATGTCAAGCAGTTTTGCCTTTTGCTTTAAAAAGTCGATGAATGGTTGTTTATTATTAGCAACTGCTGTCCACATCGCATCCAATGTATCTTTTGTCATCCGATTATATTCCAGCGGTTCTTCCAAATAGTCTTTGCGGTTATGGAAATTTTGCAAAGTAATTCGGAACCCGTCTAAATGATTTATCGTGTCAGTAAAGATTGGTGCGAATTTTTCCCAGGCTGCTTCCCAATTTGTAAACAATTGTTTCCGAACTTCCGGATCCGGATCAGCATACATTCGATTCATCGCTTGACCGACAGAAAGTTCCACCGTTTTTCCGTCTTTATCAGTAAACGGAATCGTCATCATGGAAACCACAGTATCATACAGTCTGCTCCATGCCGTCAGCCCGTCTTTATTTAATTCCGTAATAATTTTTTCTTCCGCCTCAGATAAAAGCCGCTTTCCTTTATCACGAATTTCATTTAGGGCAAAGGCGACCTTTTTTAACTCATCATCTTGTAAAAATGTGTTCCAATCTTGATCCGAAATGGCCACCAACTTTTTCGTAAAAGCTGTATTTATATTTTCCAACTTACTGTCTAAATCTAAAATCTGACCCATAACGACATTGGCGTATTCATCATTCATGAATGCATCATGCCACATTTGTACAAATGTTGCCGATTGGGAAAGCCCTTTTTCAATGGTTTCCTGTTTTTCTAAAATCCTTTTAAATGGTTCAGCTGATTGGTTTTCTGAAAAATTCCATTGCTTAATCAGTTGCTCCCACTCGTTTATTTGCTGATCAATTTTTTGCAATTTTTCTTGCAGTTCAGGTGATTTCGTTCCACCGGGAATAATCGCATCTAAATCCCATGTGTCTACATATTTCATCTCTTTCACTCCTTTCGATATTTCCATTTTAATGCCTTTTCGTCGGAATGGAAACAATTGGAGTTGTTTTGTGAAAAATTTGTTCAAATCATCCTCGAGTCTGATTCTTAAATATTCCTCTGTACCATGCCGTTTTTGGCGATACTGATCATCAACTTGATCCGATTGATTTGATTCACCTTACTAATGCTTGCATCAAAGTCGATAGCAATCAGGTTCGCATTCGGGTAGAATTGTTTGATAGCATTAAACATTCCGCGCGCAATAACATGGTTCGGCAGACAGCCAAACGGTTGGACGCAGACAACATTGTCTACACCGGCATCCATCAATTCAGCTATTTCTCCGGTTAACAACCACCCTTCACCCATTTGATTGCCCAAATTGATGAACCGTGATGCTTTTTCTGCCACTTCATCGATTGTTAACGGTGCTTCAAACCGATTACTTTCCAACAAGGCTTGTCGAACCGGTTCACGGAATACTTCGATTAACCGGATGCCAATATTGGCTAACCTTGATTTTATTTTTCCCGACTTTGACAGTAAAAACTCCTTGAAAACATTGTCAGATCAACATTTTCAAGGAGTTAATTATTTTTTGAATGTAGATATGCATAAAACTATTTACATAAGGCTTTTTCAAATTATTGTACAAATAGTTTTATAAAAAGATTAAAGCATATATACATAGTAAAAACGATAATACAGGTTGGAAACATTATTAAATCAATGTTTTCACCCTTTTATTTTTTTGAAATTGGCAAAGTCGGGGAAAAATCAAGAAAAATGGGGCAAACACCACATTAATGGTTGACCACTTATTTGATTAATCATTTTTTATCGCTACCGGCACTTCAATTGGTAAAAGACCGGCTTCTATTTTTCCTCGTAAGTGCTTGAATTGAGGTGGTAATTTTAGTTCTTCTCCTAAATGATCACAAGGTTCATCTATTAAAAACCCGGGAACATCGGTGGCAATTTCAAATAAAATTTCTCCCGGTTCCCGAAAATAAACCGAATGGAAATAATTTCGGTCCTTCACATCGGTTACTTGATAACCATCGCTTTCTATTAGCTTTTTCCATTGGGCTTGGTCCATTTGTTCATCCGCACGCCACGCAATATGATGTACCGTCCCAACACCCATTCGTCCTTGTGGTACCGGATCTTTCTTTATGTCAATGATATTTCCCAGATCATCCAGTGAACGGAAGCGGATATAATCCTCATCTTCACCAACAAAATCAAGCCCGAGCACCTTATATAGCATTTCTGAAGTTCGTTCCGGATCGGTAGACAATAATAAGGCACCACCAAACCCCTTAATTGCTACTTCAGAAGTGATTCCGTCAACACTCCATTCATTTCGTTTTCCTTCGTTTCGCTCCACCAATTCCAAATGTAACCCGTGCGGATCAACAAATTGCAAATACTGTTCACCAAAGCGAGCGGATTTTTTATACGGAATAAAGAATTCCTTTAAACGGTTTTCCCAGAAACGCATTGCTCCAAAAGGAATAACATAAGATGTAACCCCAACTTGGCCTCCTCCGATTCTTCCTTTATATTTTGCATTTGGCCATGGGAAGAACGTGATAATAGTTCCCGGAGTTCCCTTTTCATCGCCAAAATAGAAATGATAAGCTCCCGGATCATCAAAGTTTACCGTTCTTTTTACCAGGCGTAACCCTAACACCCGTGTATAAAAATCAATATTTTCTTGGGGATGGCCAACAATTGCTGATATATGATGGATACCCTTTGTTTTTTTCAAATTAATCTTTCTCCTTATAATTCAATGAAGTTAGGATAATTGCATGTAATAGTCAAAGGATGTAACAATGAAAACTATCTTTAAATCGTGACAATTATATTATCCTATTTCCCTTATGTCAAACATTGCAATCAAAGTCTTTCAATTTTATGAATTACGCGACCCATTTTCCATTGATTTTTGGCGACGAGACCTTTTCTCGTCGCCATTTTCAGCCGAGAAACTCCATTTTTTGACGACGAGATTCATTCTCGTCGCCA
>NZ_JAJCHL010000150.1:0-4028 GCF_020554505.1 Caldibacillus sp. 210928-DFI.2.18 | reverse complement strand
ACGGTTGTATTTTTAAGCCAACAGGTGTAGGAAAAAATAAAGATAGCATTGCATTAACAAGCAGATATGATTTTATCTGGCAGGACTTAAGTGACGGTCGTAAATATTACGTAATCGAGCTTTGATTGAAACGAGATTTTATCTCTATGTGTAATATGAGGGGGGTAATATATGAAATGTGCATATTGTGGGAAAGAAGCGAAAGGAACTAAAGAACATATAATTTCAAGTGCGGTTCTAAATTTATTTCCAGAATGCTTTTTAACATTTGATGATGCCAGAAGCGTAATACACGAAGCAGACCCAATGGTTAAAGATGTATGTGCTGATTGCAATAATAATAAAATTGCCTATATTGATAGCTATGCAAAAGAATTTATTAGCCAATATTTTACGAGAAGATATAATGAAGACGATACGGTTGAGATAGAATATGACTATGTGATGATTCAGAAAATGCTATTAAAATATGCATTTAATGATAGCCGGTCTCATAAAGAAGATTGCTCTTTTTTTGATAAGGAAATACTGCATTACATTATGAATCCATGTGATAATGCTCCGAAGGAAAATGTGACAGTACTATGTGGATTAGCGATTAATGTCTCTCCTATGCATGAAGCCATGTTTGGAAATTTGAAATTACGTTGGTGCAAAAATCCTTTGTTTTATTCAAATAGTACAATAAGAAATATCGATTATGAAACAGGGCAGATTTTTCTTAATGAAAATGTAGAAAAAGAGGAGTTCCCTGATTTACAACTTTCATACATATTTAGGTTTAATAGCGTACAATTTTTGTTGATGTGCTGGAGTAAAAATTCGAAGAAAATCCAGCAGAACAATGTTGTTTTAGAGCACCAATATCCATACCATCTAATGAAAGTAAATGATGAGAAAGTAGCTCTACCGATATGTACCAATGAGTTTAATTATCATAATTATGAACATATACATGTATGTTGGGATGGATTGTTTGAAGTCGGTTATTTGAGAAAACATGCGAGTGGTGGCACGTATAAATATAAAGAATTGTTCGAAAAAGAATGGGTAGTAGAAGAAAAAAGAATAAAAGATAAACATCCCCGTTAAGGGGTTGAGTTACTGTAATATTTTGAGTTAGCAGGCTCATTGACAAATTCGAGCTAGGGATAGAATATAATCTGTTTCAAATATGTGGATATAGATGACGTGTTCCCGCCTACCGATAGTGCAAAAAGTGCCTTTGACTTGTTTCCGACTACCGACAATGTAAAAGACATCAATCCACCCCGCTCGTTGCATGTAGAGTGTTGCGCGTTACTAAAAAAAATATAAATTTATGGAAAAGCTCGGTTAATTCTTTAGTTTTAGACGAGCTTTTCCAAACTAAATAAATAAACCTCATATAAATTTATACTGCTGTTTATGCAATGCATGCTTCACACCCCATTTATGCATTGCATGTAATAATGGTTCAAGTTCCTTTCCATATTCCGTAATGGAGTACTCGACTTTTGGGGGAACTTGTGGATACACGAAACGCTCAATAATATCTTCATTTTCCAATTCTCGTAAATTTTTGGTTAACATTTTTTGGGTGATATTGGGGATGCTACGTTTTAAATCACTGAAGCGCATTGTTCCATTTTTTAATAAATGGAGTAAAATAATCGGTTTCCACTTGCCAACAATTATTTCAAGGGCATCTTCAACCCGACATAAATTCGGTTCGATATTCATTCGAATCCCTCCAGTAGTATCCTTTTGTATACTATACCACTTTTTTTTGCGTACTTACATGGATATTGATTGTAACTTATAATGATATTACAAAGGTTTATATCGAATTCATCATTTGCAATTTGATATATAGAAATATTATTATGAAGTAAATGTGTACGAAAGAAGGTAATAAAGATGGGTATGGAAAAATATCGGATAGATCCGAGCAAAGGCTTGGAGTTTGGTATCTATACACTAGGGGATCATTTAGCAAATCCTTATACGGGGAAACGGATTTCTCCTCAACAGCGGTTGCAAGAAATTATTGAGATCGCCAAACTTGCAGAGCAGGCCGGAGTCGACTTTATAAGTGTTGGAGAAAGCCATCAAGAATATTTTACCACTCAAGCACATTCAGTCGTGTTAGCTGCGATTGCTCAAGCAACGGAAAAAATAAAAATTGGCAGCTCTTCAACAATTATTAGTACGTCAGACCCAGTACGAGTTTACGAAGATTTTGCAACAATTGATTTAATCTCAAATGGCCGTGCTGAAATTATTGCCGGACGGGCGTCAAGAGTCGGGCTCTTTGAACTGCTTGGCTATGATCTACGGGACTATGAGGAATTATTTGAAGAGAAATTCGAATTATTATTGGAAATCAATGAAAATGAAGTGGTTAATTGGAATGGGCAGTTTCGAGCACCATTAAAAAATGCAAAAGTCCTTCCACGACCAAAAGAAGGGTCAATGCCAATTTGGCGTGCGGTGGGCGGAACTCCTGCCAGTGCAATAAAAGCCGGTTATCAGGGTGTTCCAATGGCCCTAGCAATGCTTGGCGGTCCTGCATCTTACTTTAAACAGTCGATTGATGCATATCGTGATGCGCTAACTCGGCGTGGGCTTGATCCGACAGATTTCCCAGTTGCAACAACCGGCTTTTTCTATACAGCAGAAACAACCCAGCAAGCATTAAGCGAATATTACCCTCACATAAATGAAGGAATGAAACGAACGAACGGCCGCGGCTTTGCGAAACAATTATTTGCCCAAGGCGCAGACCAACGCAGCATAATGAATGTCGGCAGCCCTCAGCAAGTCATTGAAAAAATTCTCTATCAACATGAACAGTTCGGACATCAACGATACATGGCACAAATGGATTTTGGGGGTGTGCCTTTTGACCGAATTAAACGAAATATCGATATAATCGGAACAGAAATTCTACCTGCAATAAAAAAATATACAGCAATAGTTGAGGGGGGCAAAGAATGAAGGTTGTCGGATTATCCGGGTCAAAAGTTGGTTCAAAAACAAGAACGGCAATGGATGCCACATTAAAAGAATTGAAGGAAAATTATCCGGAAACTGAAGTAACGTTAATTGATTTAGCGGAATATGATGTTCAATTTAGTGATGGTCGCAATTATTGGGAATATGAAGGTGACACAAAATATGTAACAGAAACGATTATGGATGCAGAAGCCATTATCATAGGGACGCCAATATTCCAAGCATCAATTCCAGCAACATTGAAAAATATTTTTGACTTGCTTCCGGAAAGGGCATTTGAGGGGAAAATCGTCAGTATTATTGTTACAGCCGGAACATCAAAACATTACTTAATAGCCGAGCAACAATTAAAGCCCATTTTATCGTACATGAAAGCACAAATTGTTCAATCATATGTTTTTATAGAAGAAAAAGATTTTTATCGGAAAGAAATTATTAACGATGATGTTATTTTCCGAATTCAACGCTTAGTGGAAGATACGGTTGTGTTGACGGAAACTTTTGCAAAGATTCGCGAGGTGAAGGAAGCTGAGTATGGTTTTTAACGTTCAGTTATGAGGAAGGACAAATCGTTCTTCCTTTTATTTTTAAAAAGTCAAAAATAATACTTTTTTGTTGACAATGGCACAAGTGGTAATTTATAACAAAACTATGTTGTAATGCAAAGTAGTTTTTGGCTACCATTGTGATTGATGTAGGAAGTAGGTTATCTCTGTCTAGCTATTTGCAGGGATAGACTGCCTTTGACTATATGCAAGCTTTATTATGGATAGGCAGTCTAGGAAGTTTTTTTTACCGATACGTAATATGAGTAGATAACCCGATTTTTTGGCTAAAATCATTCACAAATTTTTTCTATCTCTTTCACTTCATCGAGACTCAGCTTCACCATTTTTGCCACTTTTTCAACTGAAAAACCTTCCCGTAACAGCTCAGCAGCTAAATTCCTTTTTTCTTCCATTTTTCCTTTTTCAATTCCTTTTTCAAATCCTTCTTCCCTCACAGTTTTAAAATATTCAGCAAGTGTAGGT
>NZ_JAJCHL010000015.1:0-49485 GCF_020554505.1 Caldibacillus sp. 210928-DFI.2.18 | reverse complement strand
TTGCGGGGCGCTCCAGTTTGTACGTCGCTAAGCGGGCGCTCTGCGCTTTTCTTAACTTTCAGATACGATATTATCTGGTTGTTCTTGGTTCAGCGGAACGTTCTACTTCTCCATTTGACATGAACAAGAGACCAAGATTAATTAACCCGGCAATACCAACAAGGCTGTAAACAATACGAGAAATTAACGAAGATTGTCCGCCAAAGATTGCGGCCACCAAGTCAAATTGAAATAAACCGATTAGCCCCCAGTTGATTGCTCCGATAATGGTTAACAATAGTGCGATTCGCTGTAAACCGCTCATAATTATCCCTCCAATAGTAAAAAATCATTTCATTAATAGAATGGTGAAAAAATAGAAAATCTATGCATGTGAAGTAAAAAAAACTTAATATAACTTGGTAAAACTTTATATTATAATGGAAAATAAGGAGGCGATTGATATGAGAAATTTTACATATTATAATCCGACAAAGTTAATATTCGGTCGGGGAACAGTAGAAAAACTACGAGATGAAGTCCCGAAATATGGAAAAAAAGTGCTGCTTGTATACGGCGGCGGCAGCATTAAGAAAAATGGTCTTTATGATCAAGTTGTCGGCATACTGAATGATATCAACGCGGAAATTTATGAAGTGAGCGGTGTTGAACCGAATCCAAGAATCTCAACGGTTCGAAGAGGAGTCGATATTTGTAAAAAAGAAGGGATTGAATTTCTTTTAGCCGTTGGTGGTGGCAGTGTCATCGATTGTACAAAAGCGATTGCGGCAGGCAGCAAATATAACGGTGATGCGTGGGACCTTGTTATTAAAAAAGCGCCTGTATCAGATGCCCTACCTTTTGGAACAATACTAACATTAGCGGCAACAGGATCAGAAATGAATTCCGGATCCGTAATCACAAATTGGGAGACAAAAGAAAAGTACGGCTGGGGTTCGCCACTTGTCTTTCCAAAATTTTCAATCCTAGATCCGGTTAATACATTCACTGTTCCGAAAAATCAAACCATTTACGGTGTTGTGGATATGATGGCCCACACATTTGAACATTATTTCCACCTAGATGAAAATACGCCATTGCAAGACCGGATGTGTGAGTCACTTTTACAAACAGTGATGGAAACAGCACCAAAATTGCTCAAAGATTTGGAAAACTACGAGTACAGGGAAACGATTTTGTACTGTGGAACGATGGCGTTAAACGGGATGCTGCAAATGGGCTTCCGCGGTGACTGGGCAACGCATAATCTCGAACATGCCGTATCAGCTGTCTATGATATTCCACATGGTGGGGGATTAGCGATTCTTTTCCCGAACTGGATGAAGCATAATTTACACGTAAAACCGGAACGCTTCAAACAACTGGCCGTACGCGTATTTGGGGTCGATCCAACCGGAAAATCCGATGAACAAGTCGGACTTGAAGGGATTGAAAAATTACGAGAATTTTGGAATAGCATCGGTGCTCCAAGCCGCCTGTCCGACTATGGCATTGACGACAGCAAAATTGACCTGCTTGTGAACCGGGCTATGAAAAACGGGGAATATGGCAATTTCACGAGATTAAATGCAGAAGATACAGAAGCAATTTATCGGGCAAGCTTATAAATTTGACAATTCTTTAACAATACATACCGTTTTTCTTCCAAAGCTTGCCAATTCCATCTTCATTCGCTAGAGTAAAATAGAATAAGAAGTTACAGGAGGTTAGTTCTGACATGACACATATTCAATTTGATTATTCAAAAGCGTTATCGTTTTTTAAACCACATGAATTAACGCAAATGAAAGATTTAGTAAAAGTTTCACACCATGCCTTACATGAAGGAACCGGTGCCGGCAACGATTTTCGCGGCTGGATTGATCTGCCGGTTAACTATGATAAAGAAGAATTTGCCCGGATATTAAAAGCAGCAGAAAAAATTAAAAACGACTCCGATGTATTGATCGTTATCGGAATAGGCGGTTCTTATCTCGGCGCCCGTGCAGCCATTGAAATGTTGAATCATAGTTTTTACAATGCTATGCCAAAAGAAAAACGCGGTGGTACTCCGCAAGTAATTTTTGCCGGAAACAATATCAGTTCCAGTTATTTAACGGATGTGATTGATTTACTTGAGGGGAAAGACTGGTCCATCAATGTGATTTCAAAATCCGGTACAACGACGGAACCGGCTATTGCTTTCCGGATCTTTCGTAAACTTTTACAAGAAAAATACGGAGTGGATGAAGCACGAAAAAGGATCTATGCAACAACAGACCGGGCTCGTGGCGCTTTGAAAACTTTAGCTACGGAAGAAGGCTATGAAACCTTTGTTGTACCGGATGATATTGGTGGGAGATACTCAGTATTGACTGCGGTCGGACTTCTGCCTATCGCCGTAAGTGGCGTCAATATTGAAGAGATGATGAAGGGAGCAGCCAAAGCACGTGAAGATTTTGCCAGCTCGGAATTGGAAGAAAACCTGGCTTATCAATACGCTGCCGTCCGTAATATTTTATATAATAAAGGCAAAACCATTGAAATGCTCATTAATTATGAACCGGGTTTACAATATTTCGCTGAATGGTGGAAACAACTATTTGGTGAAAGTGAAGGAAAAGACCAAAAAGGAATTTATCCTTCTTCGGCAAACTTTTCAACGGACTTGCACTCTTTAGGTCAATATGTGCAAGAAGGCCGTCGCGACATATTTGAAACAGTCATTAAAGTGGACAAACCTCGCCATGAATTGGTGATTGAAGCTGAAGACAACGATTTGGACGGTTTAAACTACTTGGCCGGAAAAACAGTTGATTTTGTCAACACCAAAGCTTTTGAAGGAACGATTTTGGCCCACACAGACGGAAATGTACCAAACTTAGTTGTGACAATTCCGCAAATGGATGCCTACACATTCGGTTACTTAGTCTACTTCTTTGAAAAGGCTTGTGCTATAAGTGGTTACTTACTTGGTGTCAACCCATTCGACCAACCGGGTGTTGAAGCATACAAAGTCAACATGTTCGCTTTACTTGGCAAACCGGGCTTTGAAGAAAAGAAAGCTGAATTGGAAAAACGTTTGCAGTCGTAATATATAGACTGGTAAGATGGTTGCCTAATTATCTGTGTCAACATGTCGATATTATTGGGAAAACCGGATGCGATAAATCAATGTATTCGGTTTTCATTTTTTTAGGTAAAATATTGGCGTGGCTCCTTAAAAAATACAAGAATTTTGGGTACGGATACAATTATGTTATGATAAAATAATAAGTACGTGTTCACAATAAGGAGAAAGCGCATCCTTGGAATATCGGATGCAAGCTTACGAAGTTTCTTTAAACTTTTTGAACATTCTCTAAACAATAAAAACACTTGTGATTTAAAGGAAGGATTTCTATGTTTAAAAAATTTTTCAGCAAGAATACAACCATACCGAAAACGATAGAGTTAAAAGCATATGCTTCAGGTACTATCGTGAAATTAGAAGATGTACCTGACCCCGTTTTTTCAGAAAAAATGATGGGGGATGGAATTGCGATTGAACCAATAGAAGGAAAAATCGTATCGCCTGTGGATGGAAAAATAATTCAAGTTTTCCCGACAAAACATGCAATAGGCATTAAAACCAATAATGGTGTTGAAATTTTAATTCACATCGGCTTGGAAACAGTTGCTATGAATGGTGAAGGATTTAATGCCCATGTTAGCCAGGGAGAAAAAGTAAAAGTTGGCGATGTTCTTGTAACATTTGACCTGGAGTTGGTTAAGGAAAAGGCAAAAAGTACAATCATTCCAATTATCATAACAAATACGGATAAAATGGAGAAAATTGAAAAACCGATTTTATCCGGAAAAGTGCAAGCAGCGGATCAAGTTATCCTAACGGCATCCGTATTAAATTCTTAACTGAAAAATCGATTTTTCTTTAAACAAAAGGGCTTTCTTGATACAGAAGGCCCTATTTTAATCTTTTAAAATCCCCGTAAGCTAAGCCCCCAAGTTTAAGGGTTTAAGATAGATTGGGGGTGCCCCATGTGTCGGGGATAACGACTTCCCCTTACCAATGTTGGACGTGTCAATTCCGAAAAAATTATTGCTGACGAACAATTACCAACAATTGATCGCTCGGTAACAATACTGTTTCTTTTGCAGGAGCGATTTCTGTTTTTTCTCCCCTTTTAAAACCAAGAAGAATTTTTCGTTCCTCTAGGCAAATGTTAACTGCAGATTCAAACGTATGTCCACTTAAACTTTTATCTTCAATAAAAGTTAGTTCTACCCCGTGGTACGTGTCGAGTAAATTTAAAATAGCATCCGATATGCCGTGAGAAAGCATGGTATGATTCATAACTGCACTTACTATTTTATTTGATTGGATGATTTCATCGGCACCGGCTCTTTTTGCATTAATCACTTGTTCATCGGTCAAAATTTCTGCAATGCAATAAATTTGCGGGACCAACCCTTTAATGGCCACAATAGATAATATCGTATTCATATCCGAACTGTATTCCGACATTGTTGGGTTGGCTGTGATTAAGATAAGACTCGCTTCTTTCACATTCGCTTGGTGCAAGATCGTATCAGACGTTGCGCTTCCTTTTATAAAAAGGACATTTGTTCCCTTTGCAAACGGACTTTCTTTTAAGGTGGAATCAATCAAAACGATCGATTGATTCGGATGATTTTTTTTATAGGATTGAATAATTTCCCGTGACCTCTCATTCCAACCAACAATAATAAAATGATGTTTCCAATGGACTTGAGCTGTTCCCTTTATTACGGCATTTTCTTTTTTAACAGTGGTTGAAGCAATGGCAGCAAAGTAAGAAGCAACGAGTCCGGCACCGGAAAAAATTAGTAGCATGGCAATGATTCGACCTTTCACTGTTCCGGGTACAAAATCACCATATCCAACAGTCGAAGTTGTAACGATTGCCCACCAAATCCCGTCAAAAATGGAGGGGAAATTATCCGGCTCAATAAAATGAATGATCGTACCAAAGGCAATTAATATAAAAATCACGATAAATAATAACCGAACAACATACGGAAAACGTAAAAACCAATGGAAAATGTGCAAATTCATATACGTCTCCTCTTGTTGAAATATATAATATCCATTATCGCCCTTGTCAAAAAAGTTTATTCTATATGTTGGTTTTAAAAAATTTTTGTTGACGATAAGCCTAATTTAGGAATATGATTTATCAAAAAAAATGTAAAAGAAAGGGTGTCTCATCTGGCATGTTCAAAAAGAAGGTTAAAAGTTTGCGGTTACTAACCTCTGAGTACCGGAGCATTTCTTTTTCATAAGCAAGACAAAAACTATTTTTCCTGACTTTTTGAATCTGCTCGAAAGAAAACCTACTTAATCAACTTTAAGGAAAGCATGGAGGGTTAATTAATGGAAGTCATTGATCTTCATTGTGATGCATTAATGAAATTATCAGAAGCAAAAGGAACATTATCCTTTCGAAATAGTAGTGAATTGGATACAAATTTAACTAGACTACAAAAAGGGAAGATAAAAATTCAAGCTTTTGCGATTTTTATTGAGCCGAATTTGGAGTCTGATCAAAAATTCCAGGAAGCATTAGATCAGATTGATTACTTCTATGAAGAGGTACTTAGAAAAAATTCGGAAATGAAACATTTAAAATCTTGGTCTGACTTTAATCATTTACAGGATGGGGAAATCGGTGCTTTTTTAACGTTGGAAGGGGTTGATGCAATCGGTAATGACTTGAAAAAGCTGCGAACTTTATTCCAATTAGGTGTTATGTCGGTTGGTTTAACATGGAATAATGCCAATTTAGCTGCAGATGGTGCCGGGGAACCGCGGGGCAGGGGTTTGACATTGTTTGGAAAAGAAATTGTTCATCTTAATAATGAAAGGAAAGTATTTACCGATGTGTCTCATTTATCAGAGCGAGGGTTTTGGGATGTAATGGAGTTGGCAGATTACCCGATTGCCAGCCATTCCAATGCAAAAGCACTATGCGACCACCCGCGGAACTTGTCAGATGAACAGGCAAGAGCGATGTTTGAAAAAGGCGGTCTTATCCATGTCGTTTACAACCCGCCATTTATTACAGAAAATGGCAAAGCGAGTATTGATGATTTGATAAAACATATTGATCATTTTTGTTCATTAGGCGGGGTCAAACATATTGGTCTCGGATCCGACTTTGACGGAATTTTTCATAAAGTAAAAGGTTTGGAAAATACGGGGATGACACAGAACCTGATTTTAAAGCTGCTCAAGTACTATAAAGAAGAGGAAGTCCGTGGCTTTGCCTATCAAAACTTTTTGGATCATCTTCCTATTGTTTAACCCTAAGAAATTTATAGACGATAGATGATTATCTGCCGGAGAAATTAATCCTGATCCGAGAAGAATTGCCTGATTTTGTTGGGGAGACAAATTCTCTTTGACGATTTTGCGGATATTAAGGAGGCCACTGAAAAAGTGCTAAATAATAATAGGATTACTTGCTTAACACCATATTTGAACGTATTTTTGTGATCTATCCTACTATATATGAGCAAGTGAACTTATTCGAAATGTTTTTCAGTGGCCTCGTTACAAAGGGGTCTATTGGTAAAGAGGTTTTCTACTCTGTCACTTTTGCGTTCTCGAATGCTTATTTTGTTGAGGTAAACGTTTTTATACTTAAGTGTTTATAGAGGCGCCTCTTCTTCAGAAATATTTCGTTTTCAAACACTTATTTTGTTGAAGAGACGTCTCTTACTGCCACTTTTTCAGATTCAAATACTGTCTCTTGTTTGGATTCAAATGCTTATTTTGGACATGAGACGATTTTTTTGACATATAAATTCATATTTTCAGACTATTCTTTGTCCATAAAAATAGCCAATGGCTTCATTGGGTTTGACCTTGATTTTTTATTGATATAACTGATCACTCTCTCCTGCTGTCGGGTTCTCATGTTGACTCATGTATTGCTGGAATTGCGGGATATCTTCCGGTACAACTTGATACATAGCGCCTATCTTAAGCGTCATCGTTGAATCTGCCGGTTCCAATGGGTAGTAACCTTTCTTTGCCATGTACTGCCAAACATCATAGGCATGGGAGCAACTCATCATAAAAGCAGTTTGGCAAAACGACCGAATTTCCGGATTCGCCATTTCCATTGCCGACCAAGCATATTCTCGTCCGGCTCGTTTTAAGGTTAACAGGTAGGCAGTTACCATTTCCCGGTCATTAAAATTCTCCACGACCGTTCTCGGCTGAACCGGTGGATACATGCTTAAATTTGAACTCGTTAAGTCTTCAAGTGTTGTGTTTTCTTTAAGTAACGGCAACTCCTTATGGGCACCCGTCGCTTGATTTAGAAACTCCACCTTCATATTATAATCCCTGATATGTAGCGGAAAATGACGTTCCAATATGGCTTTCAATTCGGGATCTTGGACATGTTGAAGCATGTAAGCCATATTGGTTATCGAATTCACACAGCTCATCGTTAGTTCATTCAAATCGTGTAATTCATGTGCAGCCAGTTTCACAAAATTTCCTCCTCGAAAAGATTTTTACATCCCTATCTTGAGTCAACAAAAAATTTCTGCACAAATTAATTTTCTAATTGAAGTGGGAAATCTTGGAATCAGCTAAATTTGGCTTCAATATGATGTGGAATAACCACTGTGCGACATCTAACCGCTATAGCCGCTTGTCTCAATTAGGCTCCAATACGATCCAATGCGATGGGGCATAACCGAAAAATATAAAGGTAAGTATGTGTACTGTCCGGAAACAATCAAGGGCGGAATATTAGGTTTAATGTAAAAACATACTGAAGATGATTTTAAGGAACACTATACTTGGAGGTGATCATGTGTCCAAAAGAAAAGCAGATCCATCAACAATTGGTTTAAATTCACCGGAAACGGAAGGGCAAGGAACAACGTCGAGGGAAACAGGAAGGAAAAAGGCGGACTCCTCAAGAAAAAAAGCAAAGCGGTATTAGTACAGCTATAAAAGAAGATGGCAAATTGGCGCTCATGTCATCTTCTTTTAAAGTATATATAAACAAAAATAGGTTTTCCGAGAACAGTCACAATCAACTCTATTTCGTAAACTTATACTACAAAGTTAAGCTCATACAATGGATTAAGTAATCCGTTTTTTAAAACAACTTGGATTTTCAATAATTAGTTATTTCTATAATAACATTGCAAAAAAGTTATGTAATATTGCAAATATCTCTGTGTATATAAGTAGGTTTTTTTGATAGGAAATAATGACTAAAATTTTTACTTAGAAAAATTTGATATTAATAAGTAAATTGGGAAGTGCTTATAATTTAAACAATTCTCGTAGAGTCATGTCAGGACCAAGGTATCGATTGAACAAAAAAGAAAAATTTAAATATATCTTTAGGATATTAAAAAAGTCCTAGAAAAAAAACAATACTTTGGTAATATTAAAATAATTATAAAATTATGGTATTATTCATATAGTTAGTAAGATTAACTAACTTAAAAAATATTTTCTCACTTTGATTAGTAAATGCTACAAGGGAGGGATTAATGATTGCTTTTATAAAAAATGAAAGGGGTTATTTGAATGAGAAGAGTCTTCAAACAAATTTTGGCTGTGGTTATTATTCTAGCTACAGTATCACCAATTTATGTTAATGGGATGGCTGAGACCAATGAAAAACATGATTTAGAGCTTTGGAATGCATTAAAACCGCTAAGCACAACAGTGATCTTCCTAAACACCGGAGCACATCCGGATGACGAAAGAAGTGATTTTCTTGCATATCTTTCTAGGGGGCTTGGTGTAAAAACAGCAAGCCTAATCGCCAATCGAGGTGAGGGCGGACAGAATGAAATTGGAAGTGAACTTGGGAATGCACTGGGAATTATTCGTTCCAATGAGATGATTGAGGCAGCAAAAATTACTGGAGTAAAAGCCTATCATCTCAGTAAGGAACCGTCTGATGCAATCTATGATTTTGGTTTTTCAAAGTCACCGGATGAAACACTAGAAAAATGGGGAGAAGAAATAACTTACGAACGTTTGATTCGTTTTATCCGTACATATAAGCCGGATATCGTCATGCCATCGTTCCGTAATGTTGACAGCCAGCACGGTCATCATCGAGCAATCTCTATTCTTTCTCAAAAGGCATTTAGCGATGCAGCAGATCCAAACGTATTTCCAGAGCATTTCATTGAAGGATTGACACCTTGGCAAATTAAGAAAGTATATTTACCAGCTGATTCTTTTTCAGATGTAACAAAAACAGAATCAATTGAAATTGGTATGATTAATCCAATTTATGGGATGACTTATCCACAACTTGGCGAACAATCAAGATTTATGCATAAAAGTCAAGGGATGGGGAGTGAAATACCAGCTGAACCACGGCAATTTAAAATCGAGTTAGTCAATGCAATCGAATCGGCAAATAATCCGGACTTATTTAAAGGTATCCCGTATAATTTTACTGAATGGGCTATCATCGTACCAAAGGGTAATTTACAAGTTCAATTAAAAAACTTCCAAAAACGGCTGGATAGGATGGTTGAACTGTATCCGAATCGTGAAAAAATTTTTCCTGAAGCACAAAAAGCTTTAAAAGACGTGGAAAGATTAATTAATAAAACAGAAAAATCCAAATTTGATAATGGTTTAAAAACGGATTTACTTTATAAACTTGAAACTAAACAAGAACAATTAGAAGAACTAAGCTTTATTAGTTCCAATTTAGAAGTGAAGACTGAAATTTCTTCCAATGTATTAACCCGTGGTGAAACAGCGAAGGTTAAGATAACTTTGACTAACCATGGAAGAGAGATACTTAATCATGTGGAAGCCTTATTATTGGTACCCACGGATTGGAAAAATGTTAAAAAGCAAAGTTTTACAAAATTAAAACCGAACGAGACAAAAATCTTCACATATGAAATACAAGTTCCTAAAGATGAAGAGTATTTCAATCCCTATGCTGAATCAATCATCCAAAGTAAAGTAATCTACAAGCAAAATGGTTTTCAAACAGAAAAAGTTTTTGGATTGGATGAAACGATTGCAGTAGTGCCAGATTTGAGCATTGCTGTCAACCCGCAAAATATTGTTGTTAACACAGCGGATGTACAAGAGTCCATTCCAGTTACTGTAAAAGTAAAAAGTTACTTTGAAGGTGAGAAAAATGCAACTGTGAAACTAAATCTTCCGCAAGGGTGGAAAACTAATCCTGTCCAGAAAGAGGTAACTTTGCAGGAGAGAAACGATGAAAAAGAAGTAACATTCAATTTAAAGCCCCCAGCTGATCTCAAAGAAGGTAATTTCACCATTGAAGCAATAGCTGTGGCTGACGGTAAAACTTTTACTACAACAGTACAAGAAATTTCTTATGATCATATAAAGCATTCTTATTATTTGTATCCGACAAGGATTGATGGCGTTGCTTTTGAATTATTAAAACCTGAAAATCTGAAAATAGGTTACGTTGAAAGTGGCTTTGATAAAGTTGCTGACTATTTAACAAATGCAGGCTTTGATGTGTCAAAACTGTCAGAGAAAGATTTGACAACAGGAGATCTGTCTCAATATGATACGATCATAACAGGAATTCGAGCTTATTTATCACGAGATGACCTATTAGAGAATAATGAAAAGTTATTCGAGTATGTAAAAAATGGCGGTCACCTAGTTGTTCAATATCATAAACCGGAAGACAAATGGAATAGTGAGAAGAGTGCACCATATCCACTTGAAATTGGAACTCCTTCCATTCGTTATCGAGTAACTGATGAAAATGCAACTGTTACTGTAAAAAAACCGGATCATAAATTATTTAACTATCCGAACAAAATTACTGAAGGCGATTGGGAAAATTGGGTTCAAGAACGCGGTCTGTATTTCCCAATGAAGTGGGATGAAAAATATGAAACATTTATCAGCATGGCGGATCCAAATGAAAAACCGTTTGAAAGTGGTATTTTAATGGCCAAATACGGTAATGGAACCTATTTATATACGAATTTAGTATTTTACCGGCAAATGGAAAACCAAGTACCTGGTGCTTACCGTATCTTTACAAATTTAATTAGCTACGGGGTGGAGTAATTAAATATGAGTAACCCGAAAGTATTATGTTAGTTACTTTCGGGTACTCATCCTTGTAACACCTTTCACCTACATTAAGTATACTTTTAAAAAAATGGGACAATTATAAAAATGTTTTTTAAAAGAGATTGACTAATTCCAGTATTTAAAATATAATTCTATATAGTTAGTTAAAATTACTAACAAACATTAACTAAGAAGGAAAAATTTTAAATATAAATATATAATTTTTTATATTTGTTCAGAATATTACATAATTTTAATTTATTTGGAGGATTTTTCGTGAATAAACCGAGAAAAGCCAGTCGCCAGTTAGTAAAATCCTTAAACAGGGAGTTAGTCATTAATGAATTGAAGGAATTCCCGAAACAGTCCAGAGCTGATCTTTCCAAGCGGACGAAATTAAGTAAACCGGCTGTTTCTGAAATTGTTAAGGAGTTGATTGAAGAAGGTTTGGTTATCGAAATAGGACTAGGTCCGTCTAGTGGCGGGAAAAAACCGATACTTCTTGAATATAATTCGAAAGCCAATTATGTACTAGGTGTGCTGGTTGAGGATGATAAAATTTTCATTACTGTGGGGGACATGAATGGTGAGCTGGTAGATATAACACAATTGACATTCACACCGCCGACAGAGGGTTCAATGATTGTTAGCCTAATCGAAAATGGGGTTCGAAAAATATTAAACTCGCAGAAAATCAAGATTGACAAGGTTTTAGGAATGACAGTAGGAATTTCCGGCATTTCGGTTGATCCAAATCAAAAAATTGATTATTCCCCTTCTATTGATTGGGGAGATATCAACTTGAAAGATATGCTATCTAAAAAGCTTGATATGCAGATTATAATAGAAAATGATGTCAACTTAATGACTATCGGTGAATATTATAAAGGTTCAGGTTTTAACATACCAAATCTTGTTTATTTGTTTATTGGTAATGGGATTGGTAGCGGTATCATTATTAATGGTCAATTTTATAAGGGAAGTCATACTGCTGCAGGGGAAATTGGCTACATGTTTATCGGTAATGAAAGTAATTTTCGACAGAATATGGGGATTTTTGAAGCAACCTATGGTCGGTTTGGAATTAGTGAGATGTTAAAACAAGAATATCTTGAATTTAAACAGGACGATTCACTCATACAAGTTATGCAAGCTCATGACCATAATTTAAAGATTAAAGAAATTTTGAATGAAGTTATAAAAGAGTGGGCTAAAGCAGCAGTGAATATCATAAGTATTCTTGACCCAGAGATGGTCATTTTATCCGGGGAGTTAGCATACATGAATGAGGAATCTTTCAATCTTTTTAAATCAATTGTAGAAAATTATGTTCCGAAACTGCCGGATCTGAAAATTACAAAACTCGGTTCTAAGGCTGGTTTATACGGTGCTGTTCATTTAGCATTGAATCATTTCAAACAACCGGCTTTAAACATAAATTAGCGAACAATAAATAGGAGGGGTCAATTTGAAAAGAACAGGTGTATTAAGTCTTATTATCATTTTTATGCTGCTTGTTTTGACAGCGTGTAGTGGTGGAAATGAAACAAGCAAAACGGACACAAATAAAGGGGAAAAAACTGGTGGAAATAAGTCGCCATCCGGTAACCTTGTCATCTACACTGCACGTGATCAAACCGTTGTTGACAAAGTGAAGGCAATGTTCAATGAAAAATATCCTGATATTCAAGTGGATGTATTGACAATGGGTGCACAAGAAATTTTAGAACGGGTCCGTGCTGAAAAATCGAATCCCCAGGCAGATTTTTGGTGGGGTGGAACACAGTCAGCCTTTATGCAAGCTGCTAATGAAGATTTACTAGAAACATATAAACCTAGTTTTGATAGTGCAATAAAACCGGAGCATAAAGATGCTGAAGGTCGCTGGTATGGGGAAATGCTTCTTGCAGAAGTATTTATGATTAACAGTGATGTATTATCTAAAAAAGAAGCACCACAGGATTGGGATGATTTACTCGATCCAAAATGGAAGGACAAAATTATCATTCGTGGGGTATTGCCTTCGGGTACAATGCGTACGATTTATTCGGCCATGATTTATCGTCAAGATCCAAAAGATCCTGAAAAGGGTTATGAATGGTTAAGAAAATTGGATGCTAATACGAAAGAATATACCCAAGATCCGACAAACCTTTACTTAAAATTGGCACGTCAAGAAGGTGTTGTCTCTCTATGGAATCTTCAAGATATTTTAATTCAAAAATATTCAAACAACCAACCATTTGACTATGTATTCCCATCAAGTGGGGCACCAATTCTTGTGGATGCAGTTGGTCTCGTGAAAGGTAGTAAGAACCAAGAAAATGCTAAGCTTTTCTATGAATTCTTATTTGATCCGGAAACTATTGCTCAACTGTCAAAAGATTTATATCAAATTCCATCCCGTACAGATATTGATCCTGCTTCTATGCCAGATTGGTATAAGGAGTTAGAGTTAAAAGAATTACCGCTTGATTGGAAAGTAATGGCTGAAAAAGAAATGGAATGGATGCAATATTGGGATGAAAACATTAAAGGTCAAAATTAATTTAATACAGGCAGGGTGACATTGGTTCACCCTGTTCTACATTTCTGTGAGGTGTTATTTTTGAAAAGCGTTAGTCTAGAAAATATTTCGAAAATATTTGGGAATGCAGTTGGTGTGGACGGCATTAACATTGATATCCAATCTGGTGAGTTTTTTACATTTCTGGGGCCGAGTGGATGTGGAAAAACAACAACACTGCGAATGATTGCTGGCTTTTATTACCCGACAAACGGAAAAATTTATTTTGATCACCAGGATGTTACTTTTTTACAGCCAAATAAACGAAATATTGGTATGGTTTTTCAAAATTATGCATTGTTTCCACATATGACAGTTTTTGAAAACATAGCATTTGGTTTAGAAGTGAGAAAGCTATCGAAGTCAGTCATAAAAGAAAAAGTAGAAAAGGTGCAAAAACTTGTCCATCTTGATGGTTATGGTTCCAGAAAAATTACTGAATTATCTGGGGGGCAGCAACAACGAGTTGCACTTGCCAGAGCAATTGTCATTGAACCAGATATATTACTTCTTGATGAGCCGCTGTCCAATCTCGATGCAAAACTTCGAGAAGACACACGAGTAGAAATCAAGCGTCTTCAAGTCGAACTTGGTATTACGACAATTTATGTAACCCATGACCAACATGAGGCAATGGCAATGTCTGATCGAATTATGGTTATGAATAAAAGGAAAATTCAACAAATAGGAACCCCACAGGAAATTTATAATAAACCAGCTAATCCATTCGTTGCTTCGTTTATTGGTGAATCAAACATTTTAGAAGGAAAAGTAAAAGCCGTTAACGGAAATGATGTTGAAGTAGAGCTTTCTGATGGTATTTTGTTACATGGCAATAAAATGAACGCTGCACCAAATACCAATTTTACACTAGGAAAAATAATTAAATTATCGATTCGTCCAGAAATAATCTTGGAAGGCGATGGACCAAACAAAATGACAGGTGAAATCCAGTTAGTTGAGTTTTCTGGTGTGAGTATCAACTATATTGTCAAGGTTGGTCCTAATGAAATTAGCATGATGATTATTAATAAAGGTTCCAATATTTTACAACGTGGGGAAAATTTGACATTCCATATACCAGAAAATGGAATTTACTTTTTAGGTGAAGAGTGGTGAGAACATGAGAACCAATCAGATGAATAAACTAAGTACTTGGACAAGATTAACTCAATCAAAATACTTTGTCTATGTTTTAATTTCTCCATTGTTTTTAATCTTATTAGCTTATGTCATTTATCCATTATATAAAACATTTATGCAAAGTGTTGTTGGTGAAAATGGATTTACAATGGAAAATTATGCTAGATTCTTCAATCCGGAAAGTAATGCTAATATGGAAGCTTTGTTCAATAGTGTCTATATTTCTATTATCAGCGTGATTACCTGTGCAGTTGTTGGGGTTACAATGGCATTTCTTTTGGAACGTTATGATTTTCCTGGCAGAAAAATTTTATCCATACTTGTACTCGTTCCGATGGCGTTGCCACCACTTATTGGATCATTGTCATTTACATTCTTGTACGGGGAAAGCGGCATCTTTCCAAGGGCATTCCAAGCACTGTTCAAGTTGGATGAAGTCCCATTTGCTCTAAGCGGGATTCCTGGCGTGATCATTGTGCATACGTTTACGATGTACACCTACTTTTATTTAACTGCATCCGCAGCTATTAAGGATTTAGATCCATCTCTTGAAGAAGCTGCAACTAGTTTGGGGGCTAGTCGCTTTCGAATTTGGTTGAAAATTATTTTGCCGATGTTGACTCCGGCGATGGTTGCTTCTTCATTACTCGTATTCATGATTTCAATGGCGTCTTACACTGCACCGCTTATGTTTGGAGTTGAACGGACAATGACGATGCAAATCTATCTTTCCCGGACAAATGGAAACTTAGATATGGCAGCGACACAATCTACTATTCTATCGGTTGTTTCCATTTTGTTTCTAATTATAATGCGTTGGTACCAAAATAGAAGGAACTATCAGAATCAAAGCAAGGGGATAGGGGTACATCGGACAGAGGTCCGTTCAGCCTTTATGAAATATTTCTCAATGTTCTTGTCAATGATTGGTGTCATTATTTTGATGTTGCCGATATTGGTTATAGCATTGATTTCGTTTTCAGTTGACGGAGAATGGACGGTTCAAATTATCCCAACTACATACACCTTACAACATTACATTGATCTATTTACTGATTCTGAAACTTGGAGACCCATTTGGAATAGTATCAAGATGAGTACAGTTGCGGTTATTGGAAATATCATATTCGGTGTTGCAGCAGCTTATGCAATGGTTCGGTTAAACTTCAAAGGAAAAACCTTGATGGATATACTAATTATGGTACCGTGGGCCTTGCCTGGTACGGTTGTGGCCGTGAATTTAATTGCTGCTTTTAGTGAACCGACTGCATTTAGTTTTAATCAAGTATTAATTGGGACATTTTGGATTTTACCACTCGCCTATTTTGTTCGACAATTACCTCTTGTTTTCCGTTCAACTTCTGCAAGTCTTGTCCAGATGGATAAATCTATAGAAGAGGCGGCGAGAAGCTTAGGTGCAAACTGGTGGTATTCATTTAGAAAAATTATCTTACCAATTACGATGTCGGGTATCTTAGCTGGAACATTATTAGCATTTGTTCAAGGGTTAGGTGAATTCGTTGCATCGATTCTCATTTATAGTGTTTCAACGATGCCGATGTCCGTTGCTATATTTCAAAAAATGTATGCCTTCCAATTTGGGACTGCTTGTGCATACGGGGTATTACAAATCGTTCTTATTATAATCGTGTTGGCTGTATCAAGAAAATTGGAAGGGAAACTTGTAAATAGCCCAGTATAAGTAAATTTGAGGGAATTCATAAATATATTTAAAAATTGTAAAAAATCTCTATGTTTACTAAATATGTAAATGAAAGGACTGCTTCCATTGAAAGAATCACATCTTCATCAAATTATGGAACGGGAAGGAACTAAATTTCCTTCACAAACTTATAAAGACATTGTTTTACAACCAGCATTCGACAATGCAAAAAAACAATTTATTAAGCCGATGATTGAAATCCATCTTGCTCATTTGATTATGCTAGTGGAGGAAGGAATTATTCAAAAAGCAGAGGCTGTGGAAATTGTCAAGGCAATCAAAAAGATAGACGTGAATGAAATTGAAAAGGTACCTTATGATCCTTCTTTTGAAGATTTATTTTTTCAGATTGAACATTTTTTAATTGAAGAAGCAGGAGAAATTGCCGGTAACCTTCACATTGCAAGAAGCCGAAATGATATGGGAATCGCCATTTATCGGATAACTCTTCGGCAAAAATTATTAAAATTGATTGAAATTGCAACAAAATTTCGTGATTCTCTAATTGCATTGACTGATGAATATATTGATACAATTATGATTGGTTACACCCATACTCAACAGGCTCAACCAACAACTCTTGCTCATTATTTCAATGCGATGACTGATTTATTAACAAGGGATATTACTAGATTTCATGCAGCATATGAACGATTAAACCGAAGTACCATGGGAGCAGCTGCATTGACAACCTCAGGATTTCCAGTTAACAGGAAGCGAATGCAGGAGTTACTTGGGTTTGAAGGAATGATTGATAATTCATGGGATGCTGTGGCTGGAGCCGATTATATAGGAGAGATCGCTTCTGTTATTCAATTGGCCGCAATTAATCTTGGTCGATCAATCCAAGATTTTCTACTATGGGGTACACAGGAATTTGGTGCAATCAAATTATCTGCCCCTTATGTACAAATTAGTTCAATTATGCCGCAAAAACGCAATCCTGTTTCAATTGAACATATGCGTGCTCTTTTATCAAGTGTTGCTGGAAACGCACAAACCGTTTTAACAATGATGCATAACACCCCATTCGGGGATATTGTAGATACAGAAGATGATATGCAACCATATATGTGGAAAGCAATTGAAGCATTACAAAACAATTATCAACTGTTATCCAGTGTTCTTTTGACTATGGAGGTCGATAAAGAAAAACTTTTGAAAAGAGCAAAGGAGAGTTTTGCTAATGTAACAGAATTGGCTGATACATTGGTGAGAACAAATCATCTTTCATTCCGGAAGGCTCATGAAATTGTAAGTGCGACGGTTAGGGACTTAAGCGCCCAGAAGAAAGAATCAATCCAAGATTTTACATTGTCTTTATTAAATAAACATGCTGAAAAAATAATTGGTCGCAAATTAAATTTAACAGAGGAAGAATTTATCCAGGCGCTCAGTCCAGAACACTTTGTTAAAATTAGAACAGTAGAAGGTGGGCCTAGCCGAGAAAGAATGGAAAAAACTATCAAAGAAAGACATGAAGAACAAAAATTATTAGAAAAATGGCTAGATGAAAAATATGCTACTCTTAAAAAAGCACACGAGTTGGTTGAAAATATCGTAACTGAATGGACGAAAGCAAATGGTTGAAAATGTTACAAATAAATTCCCGCTGCTAGCAATTGATGGTGGCGGGACAAAGACAATTGCAGTAATAGTAGATAGTTCAGGAAATATAATAAGTAAAGCCAAAACAGAAGGATCGAATTATCATGTTGTTGGAGAGGAGAGGACATTTCATTCTCTCTATACTGTGATTCAGGAGACGATTAACTGTCTTCGGTCAGACAAGATCGATAATATCAATAAATTCCACTGTGCGGTTTTTGCACTGGCAGGACTAGATACAGAAAAAGACCAATTACTTGTTGAAGGAACTGTCATGAAAGTTATTGAAACATTGAAATTAAATATCGACAAAGTTATAGTTGAAAATGATGGTTATGCGACCCTGTTGGGTGCGACAAAAAATTTACCTGGGGCACTTCTTATATCGGGAACAGGATCTATTTCCTTTGCGCATGATGGAAATGGGAAAATTGTCCGCGCTGGTGGTTGGGGCTACCAGGTTGGTGATGAAGGGAGTGGATACTGGATTGGCAAGGAAGCAATTCGATCCGTTTTTCGGATGTTTGATGGAAGGGAAAAACAAACCATTTTAGCTGAAAAAATATTACATTCCCTTCAATTTAGTGATATTGAACAACTCTACAATTGGGTTTATAAAGAAACCGATTCTGTTGATCAAGTAAGCCGATTAGCTAAAGTCGTGGAAAAAGCATGTCAGGAAGGTGATCCGGTTAGTAAAAAGATACTGGATCAAGCAGTTACTGAATTATATGACCTTCTTCATACTGTATTATTACGATCCAATATTATTGAGACTCCATTTACTTTGGTGTTACAAGGCGGTGTTTTGAAAAATATTGGATATATAAGAGAACGGCTGATAAATAGAATAGGAGAGAAGATTCCACAAGCCGGGATTTTCTTGTCACAGGTTGACCCGATTGATTTAATTATTGAGCGAGGATTATTAGCGTTAAATCAAAAATAAATATATTTTGGAAAAGTCCTAAATTATAAGACTAGAAAATATAGATGAATAAAATGGCGATACAAAATCACCACAAATGATTTCGTATTGCCTTTTTGTTCATAAAAATTTCATATAAATATGTGTTTTATCAAGTTAAATTAATTTAAAACTCTCTATCAGATTATTGAACGAAAATATTATAGTTCAGGTATGACCCGAACATTAGCTAAACCAAACTAACTTAATGCAAGTAAATTTTTATAATTTTTAAAAACAGGGAATAATTTTGATGTAACTAATTTCTCGATAAATCCAAAAGAGGCTACCCAAACATAAGAACTTATTACCCTAAATGCAACAAGTATATAGATAAAATTCTATATCCCGTTCAATTAGAGGACGGTAGGCACTTGTTGGATAACCTCTATTCATTTATTTTTTATTTTTCCAATAAAGCCAAAGCTTCTCGATTAAAAGCAGGCAAATCATCCGGTGTACGGCTTGTGACCAATTGATTGCAGCAAACTACAACTTCTTCGTCAACAAATTTTGCACCAGCATATTCTAAATCGACTTGAATCGATTTATATCCGGTCACTTTCCGTCCTTCTAATGCTTTTGCAGTAATTAGTAATTGTGGTCCATGACAAATCGCAAATACCGGTTTTTTCGCATCCATAAATGCTTTCGCAAATTGAACGAAGCGGTCGTCGGCACGTAGAAGGTCAGGGGAGAAGCCGCCCGGAATCAAGAGTGCATCAAAGTCCTCAGGTTTTACGTCATCGATGGAAGCATCAACCGGAACTTTTTCCCCATGTTTTCCGACAACGGTTTTACCTTTTTCTGTTTCAATAACCGTTAACTCATGGCCGGCTTCTTTAAACGCTTGAGCCGGGGATGTATATTCAATATCCTCAAATTCATCAGTAAGAACTACAGCAATTTTTTTACTCATTAATATCACCCCATGCCAATTTTTTTTATAATAAATAGTATTTCCCTTCAGCTGTTTCCCATACAAAGCCAAAAGGAAAAATTCGACGAGGAATGTTCATAATAGAACAATCTGCCTTACACTACTGTAGTATAAACACTTGTGATAAAAATTTCAAACAAAGCAACTTATTGAATTGGGGGAGGGTTTGGAAGTTTGACAGTTGACAACCAAAAAAATTAGTAAATGCCTTAATACGACTTTCCTAAACATGGCAAATTAAAAGATAAAATATATTGTAAGGGTTTTTAAAAAACGTACAAATTACAAAGAAATTAAATTATGTTATAAATTTATTAAAAATAAAAATTGACAAGGCCAAGAGTAAC
Source organism: Caldibacillus sp. 210928-DFI.2.18 (assembly GCF_020554505.1). Taxonomy (NCBI): domain Bacteria; kingdom Bacillati; phylum Bacillota; class Bacilli; order Caryophanales; family Bacillaceae; genus Caldibacillus; species Caldibacillus sp. 210928-DFI.2.18. Next base: position 29,090 of record NZ_JAJCHL010000015.1, on the reverse strand, counting down.
AGTTTGCTTACTCCAGCGGCCATAAGTCATCATTAAAGCGTTCTTTACCATATCCAGCTATTGTCCAAATTAATAATGCATCTTTTCTTTTCCCTCCTGTTTCTTTAATTGTTCGAACTAAATCTTCAATACGAACGACTTGAATAGGAGATGAAAAGTTCTCATTAATGAATGATTGTTGACCCGTTTCATCTGAAAGAAAGTAGGGAATATTTACTGTCTGGGCAAACGCAATCGACACGATTTCTCCCCAATGATTTCCATTTTCTCTTGTATTTTTTACTCGTCTCAACTTTTCAATTGTATTTTCGTAAATGGTTAATGCTAGCTTCCCCATCTTAGCTATTGTCTCTTCATTAACAATTTCTGCACGACTTTTTTGAATTAGGGCATCAATCTGATTCTTTGCTCCTCTTGGCGATAATACCTCATTTTCATATACATACTCATGAATCAGTAGCTTACCAATATAATTTGGCAGTATATCTTCTAGTATATTGTACTTCTTTATTCTCCCAACCTTAATAGCAAAGTCTGCATCTAGTATGGCAACTGGCCAAATGTATGTGTTTGAATTATTCATCTAATTCCTCTAACAGTTTATCTATTTCATCTTCTGTTGGGAGGTTATTTGGTAAATCGATGTCAAAATCCTCAGGTTTTTTATTAATGAGAGATAATAGATTTTTCAATCTTTTGGGGGATATAAGTCCTTCTTGATAGAGATCACATGCATCTTTGGCTAAACCTTCATAATGAATAATTGGTCTTTCAACCTTTGGACTGTCTAATTGCAATTTTTTACGAATTAATTCAACGTTTGGTTCTTTCCATAATTGTTCCATTAGAGTTTTGTCGATAAATTTTATTTCAAAAAGTCTCCGAACCATCGTTTTATATGGAACTTGGAAAACATGAGACAATTCAACAACTTGATTAGCGGTAATAGCATTTTTTTGGATATCTAAAAATAACAATTCCTGTTCTAATACGTGTTTTGGAACTAATAGCATGGCTGCAAATAAATTCGCCCGTAATTCTCGTATATTGTCTGTTTCGTCATTTAATATTTTACTCTCTAACATTTGGGGATTTATAAGGTATTCTTTATCAAACCAAATATGATATAGTTCATGGGCGGCTGCAAAATTCTGTTTATCTGTAGGTATTTGACTATTTATATAAACAAATAAACGACCCTTTTTTTGACAGACAAATGCACACAATTCTTCATCTGAAAATGGGGATTGCAAGAGGATGGCTTCTTTTCTAATTATACTAAAAACCTCTTTACCAAGTATCCTTGAAGTTTTATGAAGTTCATTCAATTTTCCATTTGCCTTCAATTCAATTTCTTCCATCTCTGGTTCTGTTAAAAATGAAATCTTAGTCACGGTCGATGCTCCTTGTTTTTTTTAGTTCTTCCAATTCAATCATTTCATCCATGACGTAGTCTAAATATTGAAGGTGATGCCTTATTTTTGCATTCTCTGTTTGATTCATCATAAATAGTATGGGATCTTCAATGACATTCGTTTCTGATTCATGGTGAACTAGTTCATCGACAGAAATATTCATGACATCTGCAATCTTTTTTATTTCCTCAATATTTGTGGCCTTTTGTCCTTTAACAATCTTGCTCATTACTTGTTTGGAAACACCAATTCGTTCAGCAAATTCTGTTTGACTTATTTGATGTTTTTCAATGTAATGAATTATTTTTTCTCCAATTTCCTCAAAAATTGTTTTCATTCTACATTCCTCCCTAAACTATATGATATCCAATTTTTCATATTCAAGTCAACAATTTGTTTACTTCATGTAAATATTTGTATTCTAACTGTTTACTAAGAGGTCTGATTTCAAATGTTTTGGGAAGATATGGTAAAGTGGTCAATAGAAAGAGTGACATGAACAAACAAACAGAACGATAAATCTTAGCCCATTGGAGAACTAAATAAATATGGTTCGTAACACTATATAAATGATAATGACCCGATTTAGGGAATTAGAAAAGACTGTCCAGAAGTTAAGCAGTTCAATCAATGTAAAAAATAATAGCTATCGAACACGAATTAGCAATAAAACTAGCAGAAAAAACAACGCTTGGGCAATTTTCCAAGCGTTGTTATGTTCGAAACAGATATTATCTAAAGTGTTTTTCAATAATTAATTTCGCTCTATCATCAAGATTAGAAGGTAAGTGTGATGTGGTGAGAAGTATTTTAAATCAATACTTTCTCCATCAGCCATCGACAATTCACCATAAACTTCTTCGGCTAGGTAAACGCATATAACGTTATACACTTCATTACCATTAGGATACTTAAAGTAAAGCTCTTTTCCCGATAACACATCAATGAATTTAAATTTTCTTGCTTTTAACCCTGTTTCATCAAGTAATTCCCGTTTGGTAGTTTCCTCCAAACTTTCGCCTAGTTCCATTGCCCCGCCTAGAAGTCCCCATTCTTCTGTGTCTGAACGGTGTTGGAACAATATCTCTTGTTTATCATTTATAACAATTATAGTTGAGCCAACTAGTATAAATGGTCTGGATCCTATAAGTTGTCTTATTTCTTTTATGTATTCCGCCATAACTCCCACCCTTTAAAAAGATTTTTATATTTCACCTAATATTAACATCCATGCTTGTCAACATTATATCTTTACCCATCTTTATGAAGAAATCACACTCACAAAACTGGCGGAAATTGTAGCGATGAATCCGAGTTATCTTTCCACATTGTTTAAGAAAGAGGTGGGAATGTCGATTAGTGAATATGTTCAATCTGCAAAGGTGAATGAGGCAAAAAATTTATTATCCTATACATCTTACTCCATGTCTGACATTGCCAGTCTATTAAATTTTTACGATCAAAGCCATTTTATTAGAGTTTTTAAAAAATATACAGGGGTTACACCGAAGCAATTTAAAAATGAGGTTAAATAGTTGAGAAAGAATTGGAGCACAATGAGTGATTCTACTTTGATTAATCTTGGATTGACTTTAAATGTTTCTACATAAAGTTCTACGGTTTTATCAATTGATGTTCCGAAAATCTCTGTAAATATAAGAGTGCTATTTTTATGTTTTATAAATTATCGTACTTTTAGATAAATATCCAATAATCATTATAATTAACATATTATACTAATATTTTAATGGGTGGTATAATTCTGAACAATGGACGATATCAAAATATTGTAAAGGTGGGTGAAAGTGAATGAAGGCGATTAAATCAATTGTTATTTGGGGTTTGATTTCTGCACTGGGGGCGGTGAGTTTTGGTATTTTAGCCTTAAACAGAGGGGAATCAATTAACTCCATCTGGTTGATCACCGCTGCGATTTGCGTTTATGCGATTGGCTATCGTTTTTACAGTAAATTTATGGCAAAACGGGTCTTTGAACTGGATGATAATCGCAAAACGCATAGTGAAATTAATAATGATGGGAAGGACTTTGTACCGACAAACAAAGTTGTTTTGTTCGGCCATCACTTTGCAGCCATCGCCGGTGCAGGACCGCTTGTCGGACCTATATTAGCAGCACAAATGGGCTATCTTCCGGGAACCCTTTGGATCGTTGTAGGGGTTGTTCTGGCGGGAGCTGTTCAAGATTTTATTATTCTTTTTGCTTCGACACGACGCAATGGGAAATCCCTCGGTGAAATGATTAAAGATGAAATGGGAAAAGTAACCGGAATTATTGCCATGGTTGGTATTTTAGGTATCATGATTATCTTGCTTGCCGTACTTGGCCTTGTTGTTGTTAAAGCGTTAGTTGGTAGTCCATGGGGATTATTTACGGTTGCCTCAACGATTCCGATTGCGATTTTAATGGGGATTTATATGCGATTCGTCAGACCGGGGCGAATTGGTGAAGCCACTGCATTAGGTATTATTCTTTTAATTTTATCACTTGTATTTGGTAGATATATCGGTCAACATCCGGAACTTTCGGCCATATTCAATTTAAGCGGAGAAACGATTGCCATTTTGATGATTATTTACGGGTTTGTGGCAGCCGTTTTACCGGTTTGGTTGCTGCTTGCTCCGCGGGATTATTTAAGTACATTTTTAAAAATTGGAACGATTGTCGGTTTGGCGATTGGAATTTTTATTGCCATGCCACATCTGCAAATGCCTGCTGTAACTGAATTTATCAACGGTACAGGTCCGGTTTTCTCAGGCAATTTATTTCCGTTTTTATTTATCACCATTGCCTGCGGTGCCGTATCCGGTTTCCATGCCTTAATTTCTTCCGGTACAACACCGAAAATGATTGAACGGGAATCTCATGCGCGTCCAATTGGTTATGGTGCCATGTTGACAGAATCATTCGTTGCGGTTATGGCGATGATTGCAGCTTGTGTACTGACACCGGGTATTTATTTTGCAATTAATAGCCCGGCTGCGGTTATTGGTACCGATGTGACGGCCGCAGCAACAACAATCTCAGAGTGGGGTTACACCATTACACCGGATATGTTAACTGAAATTAGTAATCATATTGAAGAAGAATCCATTCTATCCCGTACAGGTGGTGCACCAACGTTTGCGATTGGAATGGCAACAATTTTCTCCCAAGTAATCGGCGGGAAAGCATTAATGGCATTCTGGTACCATTTTGCCATTTTATTTGAAGCATTGTTTATTTTGACCACAATTGATGCAGGGACACGGGTTTGCCGTTTTATGATTCAAGAAGTTATCGGTACCGTATATAAACCTTTCGCCAATACCGAAGCATGGTTACCGAATATTACTGCAACCGCATTGAGTGTAGCTGCTTGGGGATATTTCTTATATCAAGGAGTAGTTGACCCACTTGGCGGAATTAACACTCTATGGCCGCTATTCGGCATTTCGAACCAAATGCTCGCAGGTATTGCCTTAATCTTTGGTACAACGGTTCTCTTTAAAATGGGTAAGAAAAAATATACATGGGTTACACTGATCCCGACAGTTTTGTTACTTGTTGTTACATTGACAGCCGGTTGGTAAAAGCTTTTCCATTCGAATCCGGCAATCGGTTTTTTATCTCATGCAAACAAGTTTCAAGAGGCATATAATAACGGGGAAGTGTTAGCACCGGCAAAAGACTTAGGTGAAATGCGACAAATTTTGTTTAACGATTATATTGATGCAGCCCTTTGCGCCATCTTTATGCTTGTTGTTATTATGGTGTTTATTTCTGCCATTCGGATTTGGATTAAAATACTGAAAAATCAAAGACTGGAACTTCATGAAAGTTCGTATATTCCTAGAGAAAATATCAATGCGGGGGCATAACAAAATGGAATGGATTAAGAAAGTATTAAGATACCGGAAACAATTTTTTAGTTTGTTAGTCGGTGTTCCTTGTTACGAAACGTATGTCGAGCATATGGAAAAACATCATCCGGGCGAACCAATAAAGTCTCGGAAGGAATTTTTCTGCGAAGCCCAAGATGAGCGCTACAATGCAAAAGGCGGAAAAGTTTCGAGATGTTGTTAATTCTATAAAATAGCGAAAAATGCAAACAGCTCCGTTCAAATGGTGAATGGGGCTGTTTATTTTATTAATAGAAGAATCAATACAAATCCGAAGTCTTTCGAAATTCAAAAACCAATCTTCAAAAATTAAAATAAACCCTATTATATCTAGGGTTTTTGGTAGTGGAGCATAGCGGGTTCGAACCGCTGACCTCTTCGCTGCCAGCGAAGCGCTCTCCCAGCTGAGCTAATGCCCCATATTCTTTTTTTATAACGCTGACAAAAATTATTATATAACCAATAAAAATATTTTGCAAGGATATTTTTATCATCAACTTCTAAAAATAAATAGTCATCAAACTGAAAGAGGGCGGGATTAAATTTTTGTAAGGATATTAAAAGAACTAGTTATAAATAAATAATCGGGGTTTGAAGGAATCGGCTAGCACTGGTCTTACGGAAAAAAGGAATCACAGTGCACAAAAAGCCCAGTTCTCATGAACAAAACATAACAAAAGTATTCATAAGAACGTTCAGGCTTTTAACGGATAGTTGGTAGTTTTAGTTTAGTTATCCACATTACCGAAGATAGGAGGCACAAATACATTTTTATGTGCTTTTTAAAGGGTAATAAGTTTAGCTTATCGGTTAACCTCATTTATTTATGACAGGAGTGCAAATACGTTTTCATAGGTATTTAACTCACCGCAAAAATCCGATTAATTTCTTTTTCTGCGTCCTCATCTGTCAAAAGCAAAATTGAATCATGCGGCTCAATGAACGTTTCTCCTCGGGGAATGATGACCTCCTCATCCCGTAAAATCGCAATCAAGACGCATTTCGGGGGTATCCCCAAATCTTTAATTGGTTTTGCAACTGCACTAGACCCTTCATGTACAGCGACTTTCGCAATTGAGTAGTTGCCGCGGTTTAACTTCATTAAAGTAGACAAATTTTCCATATCCATTTCATCGACGACCATATGGGCCATAATATTCGATTGATTAATCGCAACGTCGACGCCCATCGAATGCGTATAAAGCCACTCATTACGCGGATGGTTGACACGGGCGACAACACGGCGCACCCCAAATTCAAACTTTGCAATGGTGGAAGCGACAAGATTTACTTCATCACGACCGGTAACAGCCACCAAAACATCAGCTGACTTAATTCCAGCTTCCTCTAGCGTATTTGGGTCTGTTCCGCTTCCCCCAATAACTACCTCACTGGAAAAATCCTCAATTAACTTGTCGATCAAATGTTCACGTATTTCAATTATTTTTATTTGAATACCATTTTCTTCCAGGAGTTTTCCGACATAAGAACCAACTTGCCCGCCACCGATGATAATCACATTCATATTTCTCACCCCTTATTTTAATCCGAGCATCATTTTTAATTTATTTTTAGCAGTCACAACAACAGCGATATACAGAACATCATGCGCCTGTAAAATGGTTCCCGACACAGGGATGATAGATTGATTTCCCCTACTGATCGTCACAATCATAATTTCGCCCATACTCATCAGTTCTTTTACGGTATGACCGATGAGAAGTGGGGGAGTTTCTACCCGAATTATCTCCACCTGACCATTATCAGGGGACCATACAGTATCCAGTTGATTATAGCTTAATAATTCCGTAACTCTTTGAATTCCCCAGGAAACAGGAGAAATTGTTTGAATACCGAAACTTTGATAAATATCCGCTTTCCTTGGATCGTATAGTAAAGCAATCACTTGAGGAACCCGATATTGATTTTTTACAATCCGGGCCAATAGCGCATTTGTTTCATCATCATTCGTACAAGCAACAAGCGCATCCACTTGATCAATTCGTAAAGCTTCTAAAATCTTTCTATCAATTCCAAAACCGACAACTTTTACACCGGAAAAATCAGGAGGTAATTTTTTAAAAGCCTCTTTATCCTTATCAATGATCGTTACATCATGTCCCCTTAATTGAAGATTCATCGCCAAACTTGCTCCCATATGACCACAACCAACAATGATATCCCGCATTTTCCTTCACTCCATTTCTATTCATTTATGAGTTTGCACTATTCTCCTCGAAATTGCTTTGCGAATTTCTTCAATGGCTAAAATAATAGGCGGAATGCAGATTAAGAAAGTCCAGCTTTGTACCCCGATTGGCGCTGTACCAAAGACTTTTTGTAATAAAGGCACATGCATAATGACCAGTAACAAAATGACCTCAAGAATAATCCCTGCATTAATCGTTACATTTTTTAGAAAACCGATTTTAAATACGGATTCATTTTCTGTACGACAGTTCATAACCGCACCAATTTGGCAAAAAACAATTGCAGCCAGTGTCATTGTTGTAGCAGCGATATAAGTTGCGCTTCCTTCCTCAGCCAAATTCCCTAACGAAAAACCATTGATGGAATTGACAAAGAAATAGGCAGAAAGAGAAACAATGGATTCTAAAATACCGTACCAAAAGAATGCTTTAATCAAAATGGTTCGATTTAATAAAGGTTCTTTCAAGTTTCTTGGTGGCTTGTTCATAATGCCGGCTTCCGGTTTTTCAGAGCCAAGACCAAGCGCCGGGATTAAATCGGTACCAAGATCAATAAATAAAATTTGCATGATGGTGAGCGGCAGTGGAATCGCTCCTTTTGATAACAAAAACGCCATTGATGGTGCAGCTTCCGGGACATTACTATTCAAAATATAAAGTAAAAATTTACGAATATTGTTGTAGGCAGCTCGTCCTTGTTCAACCGCATGGACAATGGAAGCAAAATTATCATCAGTCAAAATCATGTCGGCGGCTTCTTTGGCAACATCCGTTCCTGTGATTCCCATTGCTACACCAATATCGGCTTTTTTCAATGCCGGCGCATCATTAACACCATCACCGGTAACCGCAACGACTTCACCAAGTTGTTGGAGATTATCGACGACTCGATATTTTTGTTCCGGCGCAACCCGTGCAAAAATGACTTCATCCTTTAAGGCATTTTTAAGTTGGTCATCAGACATTCCTTCTAGTTCGAGTCCGGAAATAACGCGAAGGTGATCGCCTGTCACAATGCCGATCCGCTTTGCAATACTTTCGGCAGTGAGTCCATAGTCACCGGTTATCATAACAATGCGAATACCTGCTTGATGACATTTTTGCACAGCTTCTTTGACTTCCGGACGCGGAGGATCAGCCATGACAACTAATCCGATAAACGTCATTTTTTGTTCGATGATTTCAGGTGTATAAGCACTTAAAGATGTCGGGATATCTTGGTTGTCTTGACCTAAATATCGGACGGCAACAGCCAAAACCCGTAAACCTTGACGTGCATAGTTATCGTTTGCTGTCATAGCCTTTTTTTCATATCATCGGTTATTGGCTGGATTTGACCGTTAATCAGAACATTTTCACAAAGCTCAATTAACTCTTTCGGTGCCCCTTTTGTGTAGGCAACCCGATTTTTTCCGTGAATCGGTTTATTTAATTGATGAATGGTCGTCATTCGTTTTCTTCTCGAGTCAAAGTGGAGTTCACGGATGCGCGGTTGTTCGTTTTGTATGTTTTCAAGTTTTAAACCCGCTTTTTCAGCAACGACGCCTAAACAGGCTTCGGTCGGGTCACCGAGTACAGTGTAGCGTGGATTTTTTTCATCGGGTGGCAAAATTCGCGCATTGCTGCAGAGGCTGGCAGCAGTCAAGAGAAGATTAATATCAGGATTCGTCTTGGATGTAATCTTATGGTCTCCGTCGATAATTTCCCCTTTTGGTGCATAGCCGGTTCCGGTGACTTCCAGCTCTTTATCCGGGAGCCAGAGATGGTTTACAGTCATCTCGTTTTGCGTTAATGTACCGGTTTTATCCGTACAAATGACTGTAGTACAGCCTAGTGTTTCGACAGAGGAGAGGTTTTTTACAAGTGCATTTTTCTTTACCATTCTTTGTACACCACGAGCTAAAGCAAGGGTGACTGTTGGCAAAAGTCCTTCCGGGATAAAAGCAACAATCATTCCTAATGCAAAGATGAACGACTCTGCTACAGGGTCTTTGACGAAGAAAACAGCAAGAACAAAGAAAATAAAACCGAATGTCAGTGCAATGATGGAGATTTGTTTAGTTAGTCGATTTAATTCTTTTTGCAGCGGGCTCTGTTCATCTGTGACGTTTTGGGTTAGCCCGGCAATTTTGCCAAGTTCAGTGTCCATCCCTGTTTTGAAAACGACCGCTTTTCCCGAACCGCTGGAGACAGTACTTCCCGTGAAAATAAGATTAGCTATTTCAAGATTCGTCAAATCATTTCGGTGAATAGCATCGGAAAATTTTCGCACCGGATTTGATTCTCCTGTTAGCGCAGATTGGTTCACTTACAGATCACTTGCTTCAATAAGACGGGCATCAGCAGAAATTTTTTCGCCTTCTGTAATGAGCATCACATCACCGGGAACGAGCTCATCGGTCAAGATTTGTACTTCTTTCCCGTCACGGATCACTCTGGCATAGGAAGCGAGCATACTTTTTAATGCTTCTGTTGCTTTACTTGCCTTATATTCTTGAATGAAGCTAAAAATTCCGTTAATAATATTGACGCACCAAACAGCGACTCCGAGTTCGGGCATTTTGGCAACGAAGGCAATACCGCCACTAATCCAGAGAAGAATTGCCATCATGCTGATAAAGTTTGATAAAAATTGTAAATATAGCGGTCTCCCTTGTTTTTCTTTAATTGTATTTTTACCGAATTGTTGTAAGCGTTCTTTGGCTTCTTCGGATGATAAACCGTCTTGATTTGTTTTTAATTGGTCGTAAACTTGTTTTGCGGCAACTTGATAAATGATTTGATTTATAGTTTTAAAATCATCTTCTGTAGCCATTTGACCTTCCCCCAATAATAAATTGAATATTGTAATCTTTTATATCTTGAGTGTACAACTTGATATGGATTGCGTCTATAGTGTTTACAAAAATTTACAAAAAGTTCTTATTTTGAAGGGTAGGAAAGAAAAGGTTCGGAATTCGCCAGTCTAGGGAATTTTTAAAATTATAGGAAATTGAGGTATTTAATAGTAGGTGGACGTTCAACAGTCCCCCTAGAATTGCCAGTCCATCCCCGTAATTCAACAGCAAAATCAAGAAATTCAACAGTAAAAGGGGTGAAATTCAACAAAAGAAGGCGAGAATTCATCAGTAGTACCTGCTAATTCACCAGTAAAAAAGAGTAAATCACCAACAGGGTATGCGTATTCACCAGTTCCCCCCACATATTCAACAGTAAAATCGAAAAATTCGCCGGTCCTGCTAGAATACTAGAAATTCCGCAAAAAATCCCAACTGAATTGACAAAATTTCGCGTCGGTTTTCTATTGACCATCCCCCGTTTCATTGATAATATGACTATATTCATTAGAAAATTTAAGCGATGAATTTTGTGGGTAACACTACAAAAGGAGCAACTTCTGGAGAGACCGGGTATCCCGGCGCCGACGGATTCACAATCTCAGGCAAAAGGACAGAAGAGTAACAATCTGTTTCTATGTTATTCTGTCTTGAGATTGGAAATATCCAATCTTATTTTTTATAAACATGAGGTGACAAAAATGGAGAAAAAACGCGCAGTAGTCAGTGTTATTGGAAAAGATCAGATCGGAATTATTGCCAATGTTACGACGATTCTTTCCAATCATAAAATTAACATTCTGGATATTAGCCAAACCATCCTTCAAGGGTTTTTTACAATGATGATGATTGTCGATATGACGGGAGCTAATTTGGAGGACTTGCAAAAAGAGATGGATGAACTTGCAGAAAAACTAAATCTAAAAATCAATATCCAACTGGAAGATATTTTCCAAGCTATGCATCGAATTTAATTGATTGTTGTAAAGGAGTCCATAAAAATGAGTATTACATATAATGAAATGATGGAAACAATTCGCATGGTTCAATTGGAAAATCTTGATATTCGAACAGTCACAATGGGCATCAGTCTGAAAAATTGTGCTGATTCCGATTTTTCTAAAATGAATCAACGAATCTATAATAAAATCACTACCCATGCACAGCATTTGAAAAAAACTGCTGAGGAAGTAGAGAAAGAGTATGGTATCCCAATCATTAACAAGCGAATCTCGATTACACCGATTGCGGAAATATTAGGTGATGCGACAAAGGAACAAGCAATTGAAATAGCCAAAACGCTTGATAAAGCAGCGAAAGAATTGGGTATCGATTTTATCGGTGGTTTTTCCGCACTTGTCCATAAAGGAATGACAAAAGCAGATCAAACATTAATTGAAGCGATTCCGGAAAGTTTAAGTGTCACCGAACGAGTTTGTGCCTCCGTTTCGATCGGTACAACCAAATCCGGTATCAATATGGATGCTGTTCGGAAAATGGGTGAGGTCATCAAAGAAGCAGCGGAAAGGACAAAGGGTCAAAATGGACTTGCTTGTGCAAAATTGGTTGTTTTTTGTAATCCGGTTGAAGACAATCCATTTATGGCAGGCGCATTTCATGGAAACGGAGAAGGGGAAGTCGTTTTAAATGTTGGGGTTAGTGGACCGGGGGTTGTGTTGAATGCATTAAAGCGGCACCCGGAAGCTGATTTAGGTGAAGTATCTGAAGTCATAAAAAAGACTGCTTTTAAAATTACCCGGGCCGGTGAGTTTATTGGTCGTGTAGTTGCTAAGCGTCTCGGTGTTCCGTTTGGGATTATGGATTTATCACTGGCACCAACCAATGCGATGAATGACAGTGTGGCGGAAATTCTAGAGGAAATGGGGCTCGAACGGGTTGGGACACATGGAACAATTGCCGCTTTAGCTTTAATGAACGATGCCGTGAAAAAAGGTGGAACCATGGCCAGCTCCTATGTCGGCGGCTTGAGTGGGGCGTTTATTCCGGTTAGTGAAGATAACGGAATGATTCGCGGAGTCGTGGACAATGCGCTCAGTCTATCAAAATTGGAAGCGATGACTTGTGTTTGTTCGGTGGGGCTTGATATGATTGCTGTTCCCGGGGATGTTCCGGCTACAACAATATCCGCAATTATTGCCGACGAAGCAGCCATTGGAATGATTAATAAGAAAACAACTGCAGTCCGAATTATTCCTGTTCCCGGTAAAAGTGAGGGGGACATGATTGAGTTTGGCGGTTTACTTGGTCGAGCCCCGGTCATGGCGGTAAACGGGTATGGTTCGGAAAAATTTATTCGGCGTGGTGGAAGAATCCCCGCACCGATTCAAGCGTTGACGAACTAAGTTAATAAAAAATGACGTATGGACAAAACATATGTCATTTTTTATTATGTTTTTCCTATTAGCTAGCAAAAAACTCGCCAATATTCTGGCGAGTTTTCAACGTAATGTAAGCTAATTTTGTTTAAAATCAGAATGAAAAAGGAACAACCTGAAATCGAATATTTTTAATCAGGATACTCTCTTTTATGAATTTATCGCGATACTTTCACTGCCGACATGATTCATGGCGGCGAGCTTTTGAATATGCGACATTTCATCAAGATCGATATTTCCTCCACTAACAATCAGTCCACAATGTTTCGATTTAAAATGATGATGATAGGCGAATAAGGCGGCAATGGATGCGGCACCTGCTCCTTCAATTAACGTTTTCCCTCGTTCCAACATATAAAGGATGCTGGCAGCAATTTGTTCATCCGTTACGGTCACCACATCATCTACATATTTCATTATAATCGGCAATGTACTTTTTCCCGGTTGTTTTACGGCGATCCCTTCTGCAATCGTTGAGACGCGGTCCCAATTTGTAGGTTTTTTCTTTTGAAAACTGTCATAGACCGGAGCAGCTCCATTCGCTTGAACCCCAATCACCTTAATATGGGGATTGATTGTTTTTACTGCTACTGCGATACCACTGATCAATCCACCGCCACCAATAGGAACGAAGATTGTATCAATTCTATCCTCTTGTCTTAGTAACTCAAGTGCAATTGTCCCTTGACCGGCCATGACATCATAGTCATCAAAAGGATGAATATAGGCTGCACCGGTTTCCTTTTGCAACTCAAGGGAAGCCTCATATGCCTCTTGGAAACTTTCACCCGTCAAAACTACTTTTGCACCATAGTTTCGCGTCGCATCAATCTTAGCGTGCGGAGTGTGTACCGGCATAAAGATTGTTGCCGTTGTTCCTGCTTTCTTGGCTGCATGAGCTACTCCTTGAGCATGATTGCCGGCAGAAGCGGTAATGACCCCTTTCTTAAGCTCCTCCCGTTTTAATTGCATAATTTTGTAGGTGGCACCCCGTATTTTAAATGCACCTGTTTTTTGTTGGTTTTCCATTTTAAAATATACCTTTTTCCCAACAATCCGATTGGTTGTTTCCGAAGTAAATATTGGTGTGCGGTGAACGAACGGAGATAAGGCGTTCATCGCAGAATAAATTTTCTTTTCAGTTAGAAAACAATCCCCAATTTCCTCACACTCCCTTATAAAAAAACATAACGACGTTTTGCGCGGGACTATCAGTTTCAAAATCTATTAAATCTGTTCCCTAATCAAATATGAATAATAAGTTCACAGACTGATTTTTATTAACTCATAGCCCCGCTTTTCATTTTACTTAGTTACAGCCACTTTTTTTGTTTCTTGATCTTTTACAGACTGTTTAATAAACGGCATTAATGCACGTAGCTCTTGACCAACTTTTTCAATTGGGTGGTTCAACTCTTGTGCGTTAATCGCATTGAATTGTGGACGATTGACTTGGTTTTCCAAAATCCAACTCTTTGCAAAAGCACCGGATTGAATATCAGCTAAAATTTCCTTCATCCGTTCTTTTGTTTCGGCGGTAACTACACGCGGTCCGGATACAAAATCGCCCCATTGTGCGGTGTCTGAAATGGAATACCGCATATTGGATAGGCCACCTTCATACAATAAATCCACAATCAATTTCATTTCGTGTAAACATTCGAAATAGGCGGCTTCCGGTTGATATCCTGCTTCCACCAGTACTTCAAAACCGGTTTTAATCAAGCTTGTGAGACCACCACAAAGGACGGCTTGCTCACCAAAGAGATCGGTTTCGGTTTCTTCCTTGAATGTCGTTTCCAACACACCGGCACGGGCAGCACCGATTCCTTTCGCATAGCTTAATGCTAAATCTTTTGCCTGACCGGTAGCATCTTGGTACACCGCGTAAAGAGCTGGAACACCGGCACCTTCCTCATACGTTCTGCGGACAAGATGTCCCGGGCCTTTTGGTGCAACCATGAATACATCAACATCATCAGGGGGTACGATTTGACCAAAATGAATGTTGAAACCATGTGCAAAAGCAATGGCTGCTCCTGATTTTAGGTTAGGTTTAATACTTTCTTTGTATACTTTTGCTTGGGTTTCATCCGGCATTAAAATCATGACAACATCTGCAACACTTACCGCGTCAGCAACAGGCAACACCGTAAAGCCGTCTTCCCTGGCACGTGCGGCAGATTTTCCTTCACGTAACCCGATCACAACTTCATAACCGCTGTCACGCAAATTTTGTGCATGGGCATGGCCTTGTGAGCCATAGCCGACGACGGTAACTTTTTTTCCTGTTAGTACGTCTCTTTGGATATCTTCATCATGTAAAACTTTTACCATAATTATTCCCTCCAAAAATTAGTTATATTTTTCCAGTTTTTATTAGTGATAGACAGAAAGTGAATTCATCAAAACTTATCCAAGCCCTACTTTCGAAATTTGCTTTTCTTTAGATAGAAGTAAATTCGTCAAAACCTAAGCGAGCTATACTTTCGAAATGGGCATTTGCTTTTCTTTAGATAGAAAGTGAATTCATCTCCGTTACTTGCGGTTGATTTCCCCGTAAAAATGCGGTGATGCCTGTTCTTGTCAATTCTTTAATTCCATAGGATTTCAATAATTCAATTAAAGCGTCAATTTTATCCGGTTTCCCTGTTACTTGAATAATCAAACTGTCTTTGCTCACATCAATAATTGAGGCGCGGAAAGGTGCAATGACACTTTGAATTTCTGCATGTTGCTGACGAGAGCCTGCGACGCGAATTAAAGCCAATTCACGAACAACATGAGCCTTTTCGGTAATGTCGGTTACTTTAATAACATCAATTTGTTTATTTAATTGTTTTGTTAACTGTTCAAATTTCAGCGGGTCGGCCACATCGATAACAAAGGTCATTTTTGAAATACCGTCTTTTTCTGAGCCGCCTACCGTAATACTTTCAATATTAAATTGGCGTTTTGTCAACATTCCGGTAATTCGATTAAGAACACCGCTTCGGTTTTGGACGGTTGCTGTAATAATCCGTCTCATTTTGTCACCCCCACCATTTGATGTAGGCCGGCTCCCGGTGCAACCATCGGATACACACACTCATTTTGAGGGACTCTACAGTCAATGAGAACCGGTCCGTTATAATGAATGGCTTTTTCCAACAGCTGAACGGCATTTTCGTGATTATCAATAACTACGCCCTTGATATCATAACTTTCAGCAAGTTTAATAAAGTCCGGGTTAAATGTAAGTATAGATTCTGAGTATCTTTCTTCATAAAAAATTTCTTGCCACTGTCTAACCATACCGAGCGCAGCATTGTTAACAATAATAACTTTAACTGGAAGGTTTCTTTCCCTTATAACAGCAAGCTCTTGACAGGTCATTTGAAAACCGGCATCACCGACGATTGCAATAACGAGTTCGTCCGGTCTTGCAATTTGTGCCCCAATCGCAGCCGGAAGACCGAATCCCATTGTACCGAGACCTCCTGAAGTTACCCAACAATTTGGTTTATTAAAATGAAAGTATTGAGCTGCCCACATTTGGTGTTGACCGACATCTGTTGTGACAATCGCCTCGCCATTAGTAATTTTATATATTTGTTCAATAAACCATTGAGGTGACACGAATTCTTTTGGCTTTTCATACCATAACGGTTTTTCAGTTTTATAGACAGCTAGTTTCTGATTCCATTCATTATGCGATGAAACTTCAAGCTCACATTTTAACAGTGCTTTTAGTGCTTCTTTGGCATCACACACGATCGGGATATGGGTTTCGACATTTTTACTTATTTCGGCCGGATCAATGTCAATATGTGCAACTTTGGCATGAGGCGCAAAATAATTCAAATTCCCGGTGAGCCGATCATCAAAACGTGCGCCAAAATTAATTAATAAATCACATTCAGATATGGCCATGTTTGCAGCATAAGTTCCATGCATACCGGCCATGCCAAGGAACAGTTCATGATCACCGGGAAAGCTTCCCAATCCAAGTAATGTATTAGTGATAGGCAATTGGTATTTTTCAGTAAATTGTTTCAGCTCTTCTGTCGCATTGGCAAACAATACTCCGGCACCTGCCAATACAAGCGGTCTTTTGGCTGTTTTTAGCGCTTCAACTAATTTTGTAATTTGCAGTGGATTCGGCATAAAATTTGGTTGATAACCGGGCAGATTGATTTCAGAAACGTACGTATAGTTGCCACTAACATACCCCGTTGCGATATTTTTAGGAATATCGATAACAACCGGACCGGGTCTTCCTGTTGATGCAATATGAAAAGCTTCCCTAACGATTGACGGTAAATCTTCCAAATCGTTCACTTGATAATTATATTTTGTAATTGGTGTTGTAATTCCAATAACATCTGCTTCTTGAAATGCGTCAGTACCAATTACATTTTTTGCAACTTGACCTGTAAAAATAACAAGCGGGATTGAGTCGATCATGGCATCGGTAATTCCTGTTACTAAGTTGGTCGCACCAGGGCCGGATGTAGCAAACACAACTCCTGGTTTTCCTGTAACCCGGGCATATCCTTCCGCCGCATGAATGGCTCCTTGCTCATGTCTCGTTAAAATGTGTTTGAAAGGTGCTTTTTTACGATAAAAAGCATCGTAAATAGGTAATACCGCCCCCCCAGGGTACCCAAAAATCGTATCCACTTTTTCATTGATCAGTGTATCGACTAAAAGGTCAGCACCAGTTATTTGGTCAACTTGCATATCCTCTTCATTCTTTACCTTAAGACTCACGAAAGAAACCTCCCCTTTGAATAAATTGAGTATTTTGGTAAGAAATTTAGAAAGTATAAAAAAAGCTCTTTCCCCCCCTAAACCTACATCAAGCAGAATTTTTGGGGAGAAAAGAGATCTCTTTCCTCTGTACCACCCAAGTTCATAGTACCCTCGCGAATACTACCTCATGAAGCATAGAGCTTCTTTTGATAACAGGTGCAAACGAAGCACCCGGCCGATCCTACTTGGAAATTCTGTTCAAACCGGCACTCCGGGATGATCCAGGAACAAAATGTATGACCGGGCTTTCACCATCCCCGACTCGCTGCAAATACATGATTTTTGCTCCCCGTTCCCGTCATCGTGTTAAAAATATCTTAAATGATATAGAACACTTTATTAAATTTATGCTGCACTGCGTTAAAAAAGATTGTTTTGCCGTTAATAATAAAATATTTTTCTGAAAGGGTCAATAGGATATTTGTTAATATTTTATAAATTTATAAAAGATGAGTAAAATAAATATTTCAAATGAGTCGGCTAATTAAAATTAGATAGACTGCTTAAAAATAAAAAACCCTTTTCAACCCAGAACAATTATGACATGTTTGGGAAGAAAAGAGTTGCTTTCCTTGGTACCACCCAACTTCATAGCATCCTCACAGATACTACCTCATGAAGCATGGAGCTTCTTTTGATAACAGGTACTGATCGTTCGTACCCGGCCAAACTTACTATGGTTAACCCTGTTCAGTCCGGCACTCCGGGATGATCAGGAAACAAACTGTGTAACCGGGCTTTCACCATCCCCGATTCGCTGCTTACACATTGGTTTTGCTTCCCCGTTCCCGTCATCGCTTTAAAAATTTATATAATAATTGTATAAATTATCAATTAATTTAACCGTTATTTTAAAAAATAGTTTATTTGAATTTCGCGCATAAGTCAAGTGTTTTTAAAAATTTTTCCAAAAAATATCTTTTGATAACAGTATTGAAAAAATAAAAATTTATACTATAATGATTAATTAAACTATAAAAGCGGGTGATTACATTGAATCAATTGGCGAAAGTCAGTAATTTTGCCGGCAATACATTTGCTGTTTGGATCATTTTATTTGCACTATTAAGTTACTTTATTCCGGAAGGCTTTACTTGGATAGCCCCTCATATTCCGTTATTGCTGGGCATCATTATGTTTGGAATGGGATTAACATTATCTGTTGATGATTTTAAGGCTGTTTTCCAAGCACCGAAAAGTGTCATTATCGCTGCTGTTAGTCAATATACGATTATGCCGTTAGTGGCCTTTGCACTAGCCATTTTACTCAAGTTGCCACCGGAATTAGCTGCGGGTGTTATTCTTGTCGGTTGTGCACCGGGTGGGACTGCATCGAATGTTATGGCTTATTTGGCTAAAGGAAATGCGGCGTTATCTGTTTGTGCGACAGCAGTATCCACATTGATGGCTCCTATAATGACTCCGTTTTTAACATGGTTATTAGCGAAGCAATGGATGGAAGTTTCGTTCTGGAGTATGTTTGTTTCTGTTGTACAAGTTGTGTTGTTACCGATTGTCTTAGGGGTTTTAGTTCATTATCTATTTCCCAAACAAGTGGAAAAGAGTACGGCTGTGTTGCCGTTAATTTCGGTTATCGGAATTGTTGGAGTCGCCTCGGCAGTTGTGGCAGTAAATAAAGATAATCTATTATCAAATGGATTGCTCATTTTCATTGTTGTTGTTTTACACAATTGTCTCGGTTTATTGCTTGGTTTCTGGTTAGCGAAACTTTTCAAGCTGGATTATCCGAGCCAAAAAACGATCTCAATTGAAGTAGGTATGCAAAACTCCGGACTGGCCACTACATTGGCAATGACTTATTTTTCACCGCTAGCGGCAGTACCGAGTGTTATTTTCAGTGTCTGGCATAATATCTCAGGTCCGCTGTTGGCAACATTTTGGAGCAGGAAAGCAGCTGACTCGGAAACAATTGGATTAGGAATGGACCTGTCGAAGTAGACAAAAACAATAACTTGCAAGAACAGATTGAATGGTTTAATTAAATGAGCTTTGTCATGATTTTTTAGATAATTATTTTTAAAAAGATTTATATAAAATTTTTATAAAAACCTCTTGCTCTTTTAAATAAAATGTTTTATGATAAATGACAATATTAGTTGATGACGAAATTTTAAAAATAGATGAAAGCAATGAAGGGATTATGGAACAATGGGCATGTATTCACAGAGATCCGGGGGCGGTGGAAGCCCGGAAATACATATTGTTCCAGTCTCATCCCTGAGTGCGGAACTGAACGGATGATTCATCTCATTAAGTTTCGCCGGGTGTAACTCTAACACCTGTTACCAAAACGAGGCTTCATGCTTCACGAGATAGTATCTGCGAGGATGCTATGAACTTGGGTGGTACCGAGGAAAGGCTCTTTTCTCCCCAACATGAATCGAAATATAGATTTGTGTGGGAGAAGAGAGCCTTTTTTTATAAATAATCATCGGTTTGAGGTTACCGGCAAGAAGGAAAAGTCTCCAGTCAGATTATGGCGATACTGTTTATGTGTTATGAAAAATCAAGCAAAAAATTTTAAAGAAGGGATGGATGGGTATGACGATGATAAAAATTTTCGATACGACTTTGAGGGATGGAGAACAATCACCGGGTGTAAACTTGAATCAACTGGAAAAATTAGAGATTGCCAGACAACTTGAAAGGCTTCGTGTCGACCGAATTGAAGCCGGGTTTCCGGCCTCGTCCAAAGGTGATTTTGAGGCTGTAAAAGCGATTGCCCAAACAATTAAAAACTCCTCGGTGATTGGGCTTTCCAGAGCGGTTCAATCCGATATTGAAGCGGCTTGGGAGGCATTGCGAGTTGCTGAAGAACCTTGTTTGCATCTGTTTTTAGCCACATCACCTATTCATATGAAATACAAATTAAAAATGACACCGGAACAAGTCATTGAAACTTCGGTGAACATGGTGAAATATGCAAAGAAAAAATTTCCGTTTATTGAATGGTCAGCAGAAGATGCGTCACGCTCTGATTTGGACTTTTTAGCAAGAATCATTGAAAAAGTCATTGAAGCAGGAGCCAATGTGATTAATTTACCGGATACGGTCGGTTACACAACGCCTGAAGAGTATGGAAAAATGTTCCGGTATATTCGGGAACATGTGCCGAATATCGATCAAGTGGCGCTTTCATGTCATTGTCACGATGATTTAGGCATGGCTGTAGCAAATTCCTTGGCTGCGATTGAAAACGGGGTAACCCAAGTAGAAGGGACCATTAACGGGATCGGCGAACGGGCCGGAAATGCAGCATTGGAAGAAATCGTAATTGCCCTTAAGATTCGTTCTGACTTTTACCCGTATGAAACGAACTTGAAGCTCGATGAATTGAAGCGGACCAGTGATTTAGTCGCAAAACTAACCGGCATGGTCGTACAACCGAATAAAGCGGTTATTGGCCGAAACGCCTATGCTCACGAGTCAGGGATTCATCAAGATGGCGTTCTGAAAAATGCTCAAACCTATGAAATTATTACACCGGAATTGGTTGGCGTTCATTCCAATAATCTTGTCCTTGGAAAACATTCCGGCAGACATGCATTTAAAGAAAAAGTAGTAGAGCTAGGCTTTACACTTTCTGAGGAAAAACTAAATCAAGCATTCGAACAATTCAAACAGTTAACTGATCATAAAAAAGAAGTGACCGATGAAGATTTGTTCACAATTTTGATGGAAATCCAAACCAATGCGAACACAGTCCAAAAATATCAATTAGAAATGATCCAAGTCCAATATGGTTCAGCCAATATTCCAACAGCAACCGTATCCGTTAAAACGCCGGAAGATAAAATCGTGCAAACGGCATGTACAGGAAATGGCAGTGTGGAAGCTTTATATAAAACCATAGCGGCCTTGATTACAGAAGAAACAAATCTTTTAGACTATCAAATCAGTTCGATTGGCGGGGGAAAAGATGCACTTGCAGAAGCCTATGTTCAGGTAAAGGTAAACGGTGAAATTATGAACGGACGTGGTACGGCTTCTGACGTATTGGAAGCTTCAGCACATGCCTACATTAATGCGGTCAATAAGTATTTAATTAAACAAAGCTCAGTTGTCAAAGAGCCGACTGCGATTAAATAGTAGACTCGATAAAAATTCAACCTATTTTGCTAAGAAAAGTCAGGTGAAAACTATGGAAAAACGTATTATTCTCCTTCCCGGTGATGGCATTGGAAAGGAAATTTTAGAGGCGGCAGTAAAAGTTCTTCATGTAGTGGAAGAAAAATTTAATCATCGTTTTGTATATGAAACACATGCCATTGGTGGTAATGCAATTGATCGGTTCGGAGTTCCTTTGACGGATGAAACGGTTAATGCTTGTAAAAATGCCGATGCGGTTCTGTTAGGGGCAGTTGGCGGGCCAAAATGGGATAACGTGCCCGCTGACATTCGGCCGGAAAAAGGACTGTTAAAAATTAGAAAGGAACTGGGTCTATTTGCCAATCTCCGCCCAATTAAAGCTTTTGCTTCATTGCTCCATGCATCCCCGTTAAAAGAACATATAATTAAGGACAGTGATATTTTAATTGTCCGTGAATTAACGAGCGGGATTTATTTCGGCAAACCGAGTGAACGCCGCGAAAACGGGAAAGTCGTTGTCGATACGTTATATTATGAACGGTATGAGATAGAAAGAATTGTAGATAAGGCATTCCAATTTGCCCGGATGCGGAAGAAGAAACTTACCTCTGTTGATAAAGCAAATGTGCTGGAATCAAGCAGGGTTTGGCGGGAAATTGTCAATGAAAAAAGCAGTTTATATCCAGATGTAGAAGTAGAACATCTTTTGGTAGACGCCGCCAGTATGAAATTAATAACCAACCCAAGCCAGTTCGATGTTCTTGTAACGGAAAATATGTTTGGCGATATTTTAAGTGATGAGGCATCGGTTTTGACCGGATCATTAGGCATGCTTCCTTCTGCCAGTATCCGATCCGATCAGTTCGGTTTGTATGAGCCGATTCATGGATCGGCACCCGACATTGCCGGTAAAGGAATAGCGAATCCGATTGGGATGATTTTATCTGCGGCATTAATGCTCCGGTTCTCTTTTGTTATGGAAGAAGAAGCTAGTGCGATTGAAGCAGCAGTCAATGAAACATTATCAGATGGTTATCATACCGCTGATTTACAAATAGAAAAAGGAACAAAACTCAGTACAAACGAAATAACGGAAGTCATTACAGAAAAATTACAATCAACAATTACCGGGAAAAAGTTTAGTAATGTATGACTCTGTTCATTGGATAGGTCATCGGAAGCACTAGGACCGGTAACCACCGGGAAAAAGTTAGTAATGTTTGACTATGCATTATTTTTCCTTGATAATGATTTGATTTTGCAGGAGGTTTAAACATGGGAAAACCGAAAACGATTATTGAAAAAATATGGGAAAATCATGTTGTTCACAGAGAGGAAGGAAAACCGGATTTACTATATATTGATCTGCATCTTGTTCATGAGGTTACATCACCACAAGCTTTTGAAGGGTTGCGGATGAATAATCGAAAAGTACGGCGACCGGATCTAACTTTTGCGACGATGGATCATAATGTTCCGACAGCAAATCGGGAAATTGTCCGCGATCCAATCTCGAAAAAACAAATGGAAACATTGAAGGAAAATTGTGAAG
The DNA here is from genome assembly GCF_020554505.1 of Caldibacillus sp. 210928-DFI.2.18. Lineage (NCBI taxonomy): Bacteria > Bacillati > Bacillota > Bacilli > Caryophanales > Bacillaceae > Caldibacillus > Caldibacillus sp. 210928-DFI.2.18. The sequence goes on along the minus strand of NZ_JAJCHL010000015.1, from coordinate 5,876 downwards.
AGTTCGGAATCCGGTTGGCGGATATGTTTCATCCGGACCAAGGAATTGTTCATGTAATCGGACCTCAACTCGGGTTAACACAACCAGGTAAAACAATTGTTTGCGGTGATAGTCATACATCGACGCATGGTGCATTTGGTGCATTGGCCTTTGGGATCGGAACAAGTGAAGTCGAGCATGTACTTGCTACTCAAACGATTTGGCAACAACGACCAAAAACAATGAATGTCCATGTTGTTGGAGAGCTAGGTCCCGGTGTAACTGCGAAAGATTTAATTTTGGCCATCATTGCTAAATTTGGGGTAAGTTTTGGCCAAGGCTATGTTGTTGAATATACAGGGGAGGCCGTTCGAAAACTTTCGATGGAAGGCCGGATGACGATTTGCAATATGTCTATTGAGGGCGGGGCTCGAGCCGGGTTAATTAGTCCCGATGAGAAAACGGTCGAATTTTTAAAAGGAAAAAGATACGTGCCAAAAGGGGAACAGTTTGAAGAGATTGCTGAAAATTGGTTGTCGCTGGCTACTGATCCGGGAGCGACTTATGATAAAACGTTAACGATTAATGCGGAAGAAATCGAACCGCAAGTCACTTGGGGGACAAATCCAAGTATGTGCGTGCCGGTTAGCGGTTCGACACCTGTGATAAGTGATGTTGAAAATAAAGGGGAGATCCGCCGCGCGTTAGAATATATGGGATTGGAAGAAAATCAACCAATTTCTTCTATTGATATAGATCATGTGTTCATCGGCTCTTGCACCAATTCCCGCTTAAGTGATTTACGGAAAGCGGCAGAAATTGTCCGTGGCCGAAAAGTTCATCCGAATATTAAACGGGCCATTGTTGTTCCGGGCTCTTTTCTCGTAAAGATGGAAGCGGAAAAGGAAGGACTGGATCAAATTTTTAAGGACGCCGGATTTGAATGGCGGGATGCCGGTTGCAGTATGTGTTTAGGGATGAACGAAGATATTGTACCACCCGGTGGCAGATGTGCATCAACCTCAAATCGGAATTTTGAAGGAAGGCAAGGGAATGGTGCCCGCACCCATCTGGTCAGTCCGGAAATGGCGGCCGCTGCGGCAATTACCGGTCATTTTATCGATGTCCGGAAATTTCAACAAGTCCTTCAGTAATCGGTTATGGACGGTAAATTGTATAGTTGAAATCGTCTATAAAAGATTTAGCATGAACCTGTAAGTCTGTCCAATGAACCATCTTTGGCACATAATCATGCAGGAACATGAATAAAACTATCGCTAATCAGACGGTTTAAACATGTAATGCACTATTTATAAATTTTAGCATTACGGCGGACAGACGCATTACATCTTTCAAAGGAGGTATAAATAATGGAAGCTATTCAATATCATAAAGGACTCGTTTACCCGTTAAATCGGGAAAATGTTGATACCGACCAAATTATCCCGAAGCAATTTTTGAAAGCCATTGAACGGACGGGGTTTGGAAAATTTTTATTCTATAACTGGCGATACAATGATGATGGGAGTCTTCGGCAAGATTTTACAATGAATGATGAGAAATACAACGATGCCAGCATTATTTTGGCAGGAAAAAATTTCGGCTGCGGTTCTTCGCGTGAACATGCAGCTTGGGCTCTTCTTGATTACGGATTCCGAGTTGTGATTGCCCCGAGTTTTGCCGATATTTTTTATAATAATGCGTTAAAAAATGGTATCTTGCCAATTATGCTTGAGCAATCTATTATTCAAGATTGGATGAAAAAGGCCGAACGGGATTCATTTACACTGGCTGTTGACCTTAAAGCACAAACAATTACTGACGGTGATCAAGTTATTGCGTTTGACATTCCCGCCTATCATAAGGAAAAATTAGTAAATGGTTGGGATGATATTGACTTAACTTTATTACTTAAAGATAAAATTGAAGCATATGAACAGAGTAGACAACTCGTTTGAAATGCCAATATTTTTGGTGAAAAATGCAAGCCGCTTATCTTGAAATAGGCCTTGCATTTTTTGCGGTTATTAGAAACAAATCATGCCGCAAAAAACCTCAAAAACAATATTTGTATCATAATCAGTATGCCGATTTTTTAAAAAATTTCCTCCGATGTACCAACGACAGAATTCTTAACCCTTTTTTTTAGTTCTTACATATAAATAAATTAGGAAGTCTTTAATTTTATACCCGGTCTTTGTGTCTTTCATCTTGGGACTGACTATCAAGGAAAAGGAATTGTTACATTTCCTAATTATATTTGTGATAAAAATTGTGAAATCCCGGCGAGTATAGTCATGTTTTCGACTGGATTCGGGTACAATTTTCAAATTCTAAAAAAATTGGAGAGGTGAAAAATTTGGTTAAAATTTTTATCGATCCGGGACATGGTGGTTCGGACCCCGGTGCAGTTGGTAATGGCATCATTGAAAAAAATATTACTTTACAAATTGCGAATCAAATTCAACAAATTTTATTGAATGAATACCAAAATGTTTCTGTAAGAATGAGTAGAACAACAGACCAAACCGTTAGCCTAAATGCCAGGACATCTGCCGCAAACAGCTGGGGAGCTGATTTTTATTTGTCCGTTCATATAAATTCCGGTGGCGGAACCGGTTTTGAAAGTTATGTATATCCGAATGTAGATGCATTAACGAAAAGCTACCAGGATGCCATTCATGAAGAAGTGTTAAAACAAACAGATTATCGTGACCGGGGACAAAAGCAGGCAAATTTTCACGTGTTAAGAGAATCAAATATGCCGGCACTGCTAACTGAAAATGGTTTTGTCGACAATGTTACGGATGCAAATAAATTGAAGGATCCTGCATATATTAATCGGATTGCACGGGGACATGTGAACGGCTTAGCGAGGGCATTTAGATTACCAAGGAAAACCGGTGCACCTGTAAACCCGATCCCGTCCTCACCACCTTCATCGGCAAACCAAAATACCTTATATAAAGTTCAAATCGGTGCTTTCTCAAAGCGGGAGAATGCTGAAGCTTTAGCGGAGAGAGCGAGAAATGCAGGGTTTCAAGTATATATTGTACATGATTCATGACATGGAGCAAGATTTCATACATGTAATAAGTTATTGAAATGACTCGAGCATATAAATAATAGAAGGAATGGTTATTTTTTACACATGAAAAGTTATGAATGGCATAAACGAAAATAGGGGAATGTTGCCTATAACCGATTTTACAAAAGGCAACACTCCCATTTTTTTGACTCGGGACATGTGAAAAATCTTTTATACTATGGTGCAACTTATCGAGTAAAGAATTTTTTAGTGAAGACTTTCAATTTCCACTTGTTTAACGCCTTCCATATTGGAGATCAGTTCATATAAATTCGTTAGTTTCAATTTGTAGTTAACTCCAATATTCAATTGAATCAAATGCCCGCCATCTTTTAAATCCCGAATACGGATATGATAAACAGAAATTTTTTTATTTTGAATGGTATCAATGATGGTTTTAACATATTTATTTTCATGAACAATGATATCTAACTTCATTTCTTTTTCCCTTAACTGCTTCGGTCCGATCCAAGTCATAATGGAAGGAATTAATTCAACACTAATCATAATGAAAACAACACCAGCAATCGCTTCAAAATAAAATCCGGCTCCAACGGCAATTCCGATTCCGGCAGCTCCCCATATGATGGCCGCAGTCGTTAATCCGGATATACTGTCATTTCCCCTTCTTAAAATCGCACCAGCTCCTAAAAAACCGATCCCGGATACAATTTGTGCAGCCAGTCTGAGCGGATCCATTGTTATGTTAACTCCCTGTTGTGCACTAGTAGCCCGATAGGCAGATTCAATCGACACAATGGTTAATAAACAGGAAACAATCGAAATGACTAGTGATGTTTTTAAGCCAATTGGTTTCCGTTTAATCTCTCGCTCTAAACCAATGATTAATCCAAGAATAGCTGTAACTCCTAATTTCACCAATACTTCCCAATGAATATATTCGAGCAATCTTATCCCTTCTTACAATCTAGTAATTTTTTTATTATCATCTATACTATATAATGCTATTATACGAAACATTTATATGAAAGTAATAAATAAAACATAATTATGAAGAAAATAGGGAGAACAAGTATGGAAAAACCAAAAGTAAACCCATATATATTTGTCATTATTGGAGTATTATCCGTATCAACGTCGGCCATTTTTGTTAAATTTTCAACAGCCCCTTCAGGTGTTATTGCGTTTTATCGATTGTTTTTCACCGTGCTAATAATGTTGCCAATATATCTTATAAAATACGTTAAAGAGCTAAGAAATATGACAAAAAAGGACTACATATTATCAACCATAGCCGGTGTTTTTCTTGCGTTTCATTTCATTCTTTGGTTTGAATCTTTGGACTATACTTCAGTTGCGAGTTCTACTGTATTAGTAACATTACAACCATTATTTTCATTTTTTGGAACGTATTTGCTTTTTAAGGACCCAATATCAGCAAAAACAATTTTTAGTGCTGTTGTCGCAATTTCTGGAAGTGTTATGATTAGTTGGGGAGATTTTTATTTAAATGAAAAAGCATTGATTGGTGACATATTGGCACTTATAGCCTGTGCATTGATTACTGCCTATTTGTTAATTAGTCAAGCGGTTCGAAAAAGAATTTCTGTGGTATCCTATACATTTGTTGTTTATTTTATGAGCACTGTAGCACTTTTACTATATGTAATGATAAAGAAGGAACCGCTCTACCCATATCCAACAACAGATTGGATTTATTTTTTGTTATTGGCGATATTTCCAAATTTGCTTGGTCATTCATTATTCAACTTAGCACTAAAATGGGTAAGTACGAATATTATATCGATGGCTATTTTATTTGAACCGGTTGGAGCGGCCATATTGGCTTATATACTAATTGGTGAAAAACTTATCTGGACACAATGGGTAGGTGGATTCATTGTGATAAGTGGATTAATCATTTTTTCATTAGGCTCTGCTAAAAGTAAAAGTAACCAAATGTAAATAATGCTCTTACTTAGCCCTTTTACTGATTGAAGCAAATTGAAAGCACGAAAAATTTTTACAACCATGAAAAAACCATTTTCATCCTCTGTGGTGCAGCTTGGCGATACATGGGTGACTATCATGTATTTGAAAGGATTATGGAAGCAGAAACCTCCAATATTCGATTTTGCCAATAAAGAATTTGTGGTTTTCGAAAAACACAAGTGGGTCATCTTTGGAATCCTTCTTATTTAATGTAAGAGAGATTTAAGCTCACCAATAAATTTTGAAGGTAATTGTAAAAATGAACGTCTATAATGTGACAAAATGCAATGGAAGGAATATATCGTATCTAATTCGTAAAAAAAAATTAGATTTTAGTGTATGCTGAGACTTTTATTTATAATAGGATTATGTCAGGCAAGGAAGTAAACTACTTTAAGAGTAAAAAAGTAATTTCAAAATAATTCTAGGTTAATTCTAACACTAACACTAACATTAACTCTAAAAAATAATTTTAGAATAATTTATTGACATATAGATTTGTCGGTGATATAATAAATCTTGTCGTTAAGAAAGTAGTTGATTTCAAAATCAATTGACTTTCGGATTGAGTGATGATAATATAGATGAGTCACTTTAGAATGTCGGCTTACAAAAGTTTTTTGTTAGTATCTTAAAAGTTGCTTTTCTAATCTTTTTGCTTTTGTAAAAAAGCAGTTGACAAATTGAAGGAAATTGGTTAGAATAAGTAAGTCGATTTTGGTTTTGAACCTTGAAAACTGAACAAGACAAAGCGTTTTAAAAAACCATTTAAGTCAGTTTTAATTTTGAGCAATCAACTCTTTTTTTGGAGAGTTTGATCCTGGCTCAGGACGAACGCTGGCGGCGTGCCTAATAC
>NZ_JAJCHL010000149.1:0-4351 GCF_020554505.1 Caldibacillus sp. 210928-DFI.2.18 | reverse complement strand
TGCTGTTCTATGAGACAGTTTGGCTTATTTTCCTCGGAGTTTTGTCCCATAGAGCTTTTCTATGGGACAGTTTTCTTTGATTTTTGAACCATTTTGTCCCATAGACGGCTGGTGATGCTGTTCTATGAGACTATTTGGCTTATTTTCCTCGGAGTTTTGTCCCATAGACAACCTAGTTACCTTTACTTCAACAAAACTTTTTCACTTATTTTCTTTGCAATCTCTTTACCGTTCTCAATACAGTCTGGAATGCCAACACCGTAATAAGAGCAGCCTGCGAGAAAGATGTCCGGGTATTTTTGCGCGAACTGTTCCTCCAATGAAGATACAGTATCCGGATGGGTAATTTGATAGGTCGGCATTTGGTCTGTCCACTTTGTTACTGTACTCACAACCGGTTCCGCATTTATATGTAAACTTTTTTCAATATCCGCCTTAGCAATTTTTAATAAATCTTCGTCATTTAGATTGTTAATTTCAGAAAACCTCGGGTGACTACTTTTGTAAAATAAACGAATGAGTAAATTGTCACCCTTCGAAGTATGTTCCCATTTCCGACTTGTCCATGTACAAGCATTACAAAACAGATCATTATCTGGCGCTATATAGCCTGTCCCATTTTCAGGTAACACCCCGTCCGAAACCGAATATCCTACATACACACTAATCAAAGAGCTTGTCTTTATCTTTGAAAACTCTTCATGTAATTCTTTATCAGAAAATAGGCGGCTGGCATGATTATGGGGAATACTCAAAACAATGGAATCAGCCTCAACTACTTTGCCGTTAGTAAAATAGACCTTATAACCCTTACCATCCGTCTTATTAATTTGCTCCACTTCATGTTCCAACCAAATCTCTGTTTTTTCCAACCGGTTTGCCATCGCATCAATAATCGTTGATAATCCGTTGTTAAACGAGAGGAATTTTTTGTCATCTTTACCTAAAAACTGATTTTTATTTGTTGCAAAACCTTTCATAATGCTTCCATATTTTTCTTTATACTCCAATACATATGGCAATGTTGAAGCAATTGTTAAATTATGTAATGTTCCGGAATAAACACCTGATAAAACAGGGGCAATTTGCTTTTCGACCAGTTCCTTGCCAAGATAATATTCTAAAAACTCTCCAATTGAATCATGCTCTGAAAATTTTCTATCATTAATGTAAAAATCTTTCAATGCCTCCACTTTTCCATGATCCGATAATAATGGACTTTCCGCCAGTGATTGAATACTTGCCGGGATACCGAAGACCGAATCTTGCGGTATTTGTTTTAACTCACCTTCTCTAAAAAGAAAAGATGTACCGACCGCATTATAGACGGCCTCCTCTTCAAGCTTCAGTTCTTCAATGAGGCCGGAATCTTTCACCTTTCTCGCAACGATTGAATCTGCCCCTGTTTCCATAATAAAACCGTTTTCTTTTACTGTCCGGATTTTCCCTCCCAGTTGGGTTGCTGAATCGACCAACAATAACTTCAAATCCCGTTTTTGTTTTGCAGCTTCTTTTTCTAACGTATACACGACAGAGAGACCGGTGATGCCCCCACCAACAATTAAAATCGTTTCCATTTTTTCACTCCTCACGATGAATTTCGTCTACCAATCTTTCCACAGTCCGCCGATATAAATTGCTCATATAAGATAGAGAAGAAATCAACAATACCTTTTCTAAGTAATCGGAGTCTTCATCCTCGAAGTGCTGAATCTCCTCCGTTGTACCGGAGACCAATTCCCGGAAGTCCCGTCTGAATTGATTCACATTTTGTTCTACAAGTGCTAGAAAGCTTGTATATAGTAGATCTAATCGAAAATTCTCTTTAACAATCTTTTCATTCAATTTTTCCAGTACATGTTTTATATCATTAATAGAAATGGTGCCTTTTAATTGATAAATGATGCTAATAAGAAGCAAATGATCCCGGGAATACTTTTTATTGTTTATCGGGAAAAACAATTTTCCTTTTGCGTAATTATTAATCATCGTCTTTGTTAATATTTTTTCATCTTCATTTCTTTTTGTACCGCTATATTTACTTTCAAATAACTGAATGACTTGGTCCATATATAAATCAATATTTGGAATATCATCAAGTGTAATATTTTTATCAAGTTGCAATTGTTCAAGAAATTGCTCTACATTTTCCAATAATAGCCCTCCATATATATTTCATTCTACATAAATTTTATCTTTTTTTATAGAAAAAGTAAATGTTAACTACATGATCAGTTCAGCCCGTTCCCCTATATAGTTTAAAAAACTACATGTCGATGCTAAGGGATTTTAAAGCAAATTATAGAGGCGCAAAGAGGGTGGATATGCCGCTGGACCCGAACCCAATTGGTCCAACCAACAAATCCGTGGGATGCCTTGACCATTACTGCACTGTCGATGATTAATAAAGAAATTCAAGGGTGAGTCAACTTTTACAGAAACTGTCCAGTGTCAACTAAAAAATCCGTACGAGAATCGATGTTTGCAAAATTGTTAACCATTACTGCACTGTTGACGGGTAACTAACAACCCCGTCAGGAGAGGCGCCTTTCGCGGAATCGATAACCACTTTCGACGGGCAACCAACAAATCCGTGGGAGAGTGACCCCCACGGATTGAAGATTTCCTTTATTTTTGCGGTTGTTGCATTTCTTTTTGCCTTAGTTCTACGCGGCGGATTTTCCCCGAGGCAGTTTTAGGAAGTTCCTCGACAAACTCGATTTTCCTCGGATATTTATACGGGGTGGTTAAATTTTTTACATGCTCTTGAAGTTCAGCAATGAGTTCTTCCCCTTTCTCGATATCCGAATCAACTAAAACGATAAAAGCTTTAACGACATAGCCGCGGTCAGGATCAGGACTGGCCACAACAGCACATTCACGAACGAGCGGATGTTTCGTCAATGCGTCTTCCACTTCAAATGGTCCAATCGTATAACCCGAACTGATAATGATATCATCGCTGCGACCTTCATACCAAAAATAGCCATCTTCGTCTTTTTTCGCTTGGTCTCCGGTTAAGTACCAATCCCCACGATAAGCCTTTTGTGTCCGCTCAAAATCTTTATAGTACTCCTTAAATAAGGTCGGTGTGCTTTTATGAACGGCAATATCACCTACTTCCCCGATGGCGCACGGTTTTCCTTCGTGATTAATAATTTCCACTTGATAACCCGGTATCGCCTTACCCATGGATCCTTTTTTCAGTTTGGTTCCCGGTAGCGTTCCGATTAATAAAGTGTTTTCAGTCTGGCCGTAACCATCCCGAACCGTAATACCAAACTCCTTTTGAAATGTATCAATAACTTGGACATTCAGCGGCTCTCCAGCAGAAACCGCACTTCTTAATGCCGGCAACGAATAGTCTGAGAGATTATTTAATTTTGCCATAAACCGGTATTCTGTCGGTGTGCAGCATAGTACATTTACCTGATATTTCTGCAAAAGTTGTAAGTAATTTGCTGCATCAAAACGTCCATTATAGACAAATGCGGTTGCCCCCATGCCGATCGTTGAAACAAACGGGCTCCAAATCCATTTTTGCCAACCGGGGGCTGCGGTTGCCCAAACAAGATCCCCTTCTTTAATATCAAGCCATAGGGACGGAGCAATTTGTAAATGAGCAAAAAACCAGCCATGATTATGGACGACTGCTTTCGGATTTCCTGTCGTTCCGGATGTATATGGTAACAGGGCCATTTCATCTCTTTTTGTTTTTTCACCGACGAAGTATGCGCTTTCATTTTCTGCAAACCTCGTTAAAGATGTCCATCCCTCTGTCTCATGTTCACCGATAATTAATTTATATTTCAAAGTCGGAATTGGTTCGGTAATTGAATCGACTTCATTTGTCAAATGATTATAAACAATTACGGCACTTGCTTCTGAATGGTTTATTCGGTAAGTTAAGTCTTTGGCCCGAAGCATCTCAGAACAAGGGATCATCACGAGGCCGGCTTTTAGACATGCCAAATAGATATAATAAGATTCAGGTACTTTTTGTGTGATTATAAGAACACGGTCGCCTTTTTTCAATCCGAGATTAACTAAAGCATTCGCATATCGGTTCATTTTTTCAACTAAGGAGACATATGTAATATTTTTTTCTGATCCGTCCGTCCCCACCCATTTAATCGCTACTTTATACGGATCTTTGGAAAACTTCTCTACTTCCTCGGTAAAATTAAAATATTCCGGGGCAATTAAATTGATCATATTTTCCAACCTCCCATGATTATGAATATTATGTTAATTATACTATAGTTATGAATTTATGAACATTATTTTTTTCATGAATCGGGAGTTTGACACTTGTGTTATGCAAAAAATTTCCAAAAAGCCCATTAAATGG
>NZ_JAJCHL010000148.1:0-4359 GCF_020554505.1 Caldibacillus sp. 210928-DFI.2.18 | reverse complement strand
AATCTTTGGTTATTCTACAAAAAATGGTAAATCCCCCAATAAAACCACACCTTCTGAAACATAAATGTAATCTTTTTTTATCTCAATTTGTCAAAATATGATGTTATAATGGTAGATGTGTAGAAAATTGCAGACGATAAAATAAAAAGTTGATATATAAGAAATGATAAATTTAGATAGGTGATTGTAAATGATTGTTATGGAAAATGTATATAAAAAGTACCCGAATGGTGTTGTGGCAGCCAATGGGATCGATGTGGCGATTGAGCAAGGAGAATTCGTTTATGTCGTTGGTGCAAGCGGTGCGGGGAAATCTACTTTTATAAAAATGATGTATCGTGAAGAAAAGCCCACAAGTGGAAAAATTATTGTTAATGGTATAGATATAGCAAAATTAAAAAGTAGTAAAGTTCCTCTCTTTAGAAGAAGCATTGGTGTTGTTTTCCAGGATTTTAAGCTTTTGCCGTCTTTAACGGTATATGAAAATGTTGCTTTTGCCCTAGAAGTAATTGAAGAATCCCCGAGAATCATTAAAAAAAGAGTTATGGAAGTACTAGAATTGGTTAATTTGAAACATAAAACCCGTATGCTTCCTTCTGAGTTATCCGGCGGGGAGCAGCAACGGGTTTCTATAGCGAGATCAATCGTTAACTCACCAAGTATTGTCATAGCGGATGAGCCGACGGGAAACCTTGACCCTGATACGTCATGGGAGATTATGAAAACATTTGAGCAAATCAATTCTCATGGAACGACGATTGTCATGGCAACTCATAATAAAGATATTGTGAATACGAAAAAACATCGTGTTATTGCCATTGACGGAGGAATGATTGTCCGAGATGAACAACGAGGTGATTACGGTTATGAAGCTTAGAACAATCGGACGACATGTACGGGAAAGTTTTAAAAGCATTTGGCGTAATGGCTGGATGACTTTTGCGTCAGTAGGTGCTGTTACAGTTACGCTTCTTTTAGTTGGCGTTTTTTATGTGATATTAATGAATTTGAATGAAGTAGCTAATTCCATTGAAGAAGATGTAACCATTAAAGTTTTGATTGATACAACAGCAACCCCGGAGCAGCAGAAGGCACTCGAGACGGAACTGAAAAGTATGCCTGAAATCAAGTCGGTTGTATTTTCTTCAAAGGATAACGAGCTAAATCAATTAGTTGATAGTTTTGGACAACAAGGGGAAATTTTAAAGCTTTACGAACAGGAAAATCCGCTCAATGATGCCTTTCTTGTTAAGGCAGCAGAACCCGAAACAACGAAGCAGGTGGCTAAAAAAATTGAAAAGTTGGAAAGTGTTCACCTTGTCAATTACGGCCAAAATGATGTAGATAAATTATTTAAGATTATTAGTATCAGTCGTAATGTCGGTCTTGTGATCATCATCGGATTGCTATTAACAGCGGTTTTCTTAATTTCAAATACGATCAAAATTACGATTGTTGCCAGAAGAAGAGAAATTGAGATTATGCGATTGGTTGGTGCAACAAACGGTTTTATTCGCTGGCCGTTCTTTTTGGAAGGATTGTGGTTAGGTATCTTTGGGTCAATCATACCTATAACTATTATCGCAATTCTCTATAAAAATATTTATGGATACTTGGCACCAAAACTGGAAGGGAATTTTATTCAAATTCTTGAATTCACTCCTTTTGTCTATCAAGTAAGTCTACTTTTACTGTTGATGGGCTGCATCATTGGTGTATGGGGAAGTATGATGTCTGTACGTAAGTTTTTAAAAGTTTAATAGACTTTTTTCATAATAACTTATCAGGTCCTTTTTTCTTTTTATGAAAAAAGGGCCACATACATAATAATTCAACGAGTAAAGGAGGAAAAGGGTTGGAAGGAAAGAAACTTACATTAGCTATCACACTTACTTTAGGATTAACAACTATGTTAAATGGTTCTTTTGTTCATGCAGCATCAGTTTCCGAGCTGAATAAACAGCAAAAAGAATTGGAGCAAAAGAAATCGAGTGTCAATTCCGAATTAAATGAGGCATCCCAAAAACTTGAGGAAAATAAAAGTAATCAAGCAGCATTAAGTGCAGATATGCAAAAATTGGATGCAGAAATTCAAGAAGCGACACAAAAGTTGGACGAAATTAATCAACAAATCAACCAAAAAAATCAAGAGATTACGAATTTAGAAAATGAAATTAAACAAATAGAGGAAAGAATAAAAAAACGTGATCAGCTCCTGAAAGAACGTGCCCGGGCTATGCAAGCGAACGGATCGGTTAAATATTTGGACGTTTTACTAGGGGCACAGAGTTTTACCGATTTTATTAGCCGCGTAACTGCAGTTTCCACAATTATGGAGGCTGATAAATCAATTATTGAAGAACATAAACGGGATCACAAATTATTAAATGAAAATAAATTGAAAGTTGAGCAAGAAAAAACACAAATCGAAACTTTAAAAGGGCAATTGGAATCAACAAAAGCAACATTAGAAACGAAAAAAGCAGAGAAAGATCAAATTTTAGCCAAGTTAAAAGAAGAACACGATTCCATAGAAGAGTACTATATGGATTTACAAGAACAGCAACAAGTGTATGCAAACCAAGAAGCCGCTATAAAGAAGGCCATTGAGCTGGAACAAAAGAGACAAGCTGAAGCAGCAAAAGCTCAACAACGGGAAGCAGCTGCAAGTGGCGGTGGCGGAAGTTCTGCACCGGCTGCACCTGTAACAGGCGGCTTATTTATTCGTCCGACTGGCGGATCGATAACATCCGGATTTGGTGGTCGTGGGTCAGGACATCATTTTGGAATTGATATCGGCGGTTCAGCAGGGGATCCTGTCTATGCGGCAGCATCAGGGGTTGTCTACCGTTCCTATTACTCCTCGAGTTATGGTAATGTTGTATTCATAACCCATTATATTAATGGACAAACATATGATACAATTTATGCTCACCTTTCATCCCGAAGCGTTAACGAAGGCGACGTCGTTCAGCAAGGCCAATATATCGGTGCAAAAGGAACGACCGGTCAATCATCAGGTGTTCACTTGCATTTTGAACTCCATGTCGGCAAGTGGAATGATGCGAAATCCAATGCCGTCGACCCAAGAAGCTATATCCATTTTTAATAAACGCTAAGATGAAATGGATGAGAGAAAAAATACCTTTTACTTTTAAAAAAAACTACCGGAAAATAAATGATCCGGTAGTTTTTTAATGGTTTCGGGGTCGGCAACAAAAGTAAATACGCCTGGCGTGAAGATTTCGATTGAAAACAAAATTGCACATCGAATTCACATCCTTATTGGAGATTATATATTAACGTATAAAAAAGGTCTATACCGCGACTCTAAACCGTAAATATAGCCCCTTGCTGGAGATTTATACATTCTTAACGTATAAAAAAAGCCGATTCCGGTCACTTGATTGAAACCAAAATCGGCCTTTCTCCATTCATTAATCATCCAAATTAACATTATGATAAACTTGTTGAACATCATCCAAATCTTCTAACGCATCAATTAACTTTTCAAATTGAGCTTTTGCCTCACCAGTTAAAGTGATTTCTGTTTGCGGAAGCATTGTAATTTCCGCAACGGAGAATTCGGTAATTCCTGCATTTTTTAGTGCTTGTTGAACTGCATGAAATTGTTCCGGTTCAGCATAAACAATCACGCTGTCTTCTTCTTCCAAAATATCACGAACATCAATATCCGCTTCCAGTAAAATTTCAAGAACTTCATCGGCCGTTTTCCCTTCAAACATAAACACGGCTGTTGCATTAAACATATACGTTACAGAACCGGTAACGCCCATATTTCCACCATTTTTACCAAATGCAGCACGGACATCAGCTGCAGTACGGTTTACATTATTGGTCAGGGCATCAACAATAATCATCGAACCGCTTGGACCGAAACCTTCATAGCGGAGTTCATCATAATGCTCGTCCGAACCGCCTTTTGCCTTTTCAATCGCCCGATCAATGATATGACGCGGAACATTATACGTTTTTGCCCGTTCAATGACAAATTTCAAAGCTTGGTTTAATTCCGGATCCGGCTCCCCTTTTTTTGCGGCAACAAAAATTTCTGTACCGAATTTCGCATAAATCCGGCTTGTATTTTTATCTTTTTGTGCTTTCTTTTCTTTGATGTTATTCCATTTACGACCCATTGGACACACGCCTTTCTCCATATAGAATAGATATATTTTAGTAAGAAATATACGGTAATGTATTGTACTGCGGAAAATCGTCTTTTCTACAGATTGTACAAAATTTCACTTCAATATTATACAACAAGATAAAGCAAGTAGTGAATTTTTATCTTAAATAGGCGAGAATACTCCTACTTCAAGGAGCGGTAGCGAGTAAGTG
>NZ_JAJCHL010000147.1:0-4362 GCF_020554505.1 Caldibacillus sp. 210928-DFI.2.18 | reverse complement strand
GGTTGATTTCTCAAATGACTTTCTGCATGTGATTCGTTCAGCAGCCCCTAATTAATATCGTAACACTACGAGTAGTAAAGGATGAACAGTATGTCAGACTTATTATTACTACCAGATCTTAAAACAACAGAACCACCACAAGAAAATGAAAGCGATATGATGTTTAAAGTGGAAGCAATCGAACCGCCTGAACGTTGTCCTGAATGTGGTTTTGATAAGTTGTATAGGCATGACTCACGAAAGCAACTAATTATGGACTTGCCCATTCGTTTGAAGCGAGTGGGCTTACAACTAAAGCGTAGACGTTATAAATGTCGTGAATGTGGTTCTACCTTTTGGGAACGTCTTATTTCTATTGACGAAAAACGTAGCATGACTAAAAGGTTGTTAAAGTCCATTGAAGAGCAGTCTATGTCCAAGACCTTTGTGGATGTCGCTGAAAGCGTCGGTGTAGACGAAAAGACCGTAAGAAACGTCTTTAAGGACTATGTAGCATTTAAAGAACAAGAATACCAATTTGAGACTCCTAAATGGCTTGGAATAGATGAAATACATATTATCCGTAAACCTCGTCTTGTATTGACTAATGTTGAACGTAAAACCATCTTTGATATTAAGCCTAATCGTAATAAGAATACTGTTATACAAAGGCTTTCAGAGATTGGTGATAGGCATTACATTGAATACGTCACAATGGATATGTGGAAGCCTTACAAAGATGCAGTAAATACTGTTTTGCCACACGCTAAAGTAGTTGTAGATAAGTTTCATGTAGTCCGAATGGCTAATCAAGCATTAGATAATGTTAGGAAGTCTCTCAGAGCCAATATGACAGCCAAAGAAAGGCGTACCCTTATGCGTGAAAGGTATATCCTTCTTAAACGAAAGCATGACTTGAATGAAAGAGACTCATTTCTTTTAGATACTTGGTTAAGTAATAGCTCTGACCTAAAAGAAGCCTATGAAATTAAAGAAGAGTTCTACATGATATGGGATACAGATGATTCTGACGAGGGGATGGATCGTTATAGATATTGGAGACAACGTTGTTTATCCAGTAACTCTAAAGACGCATATAAAGACCTTGTTAGAGCTGTAGACAACTGGCAGGATGAAATCTTCAACTACTTCGATAAAAGGCTCACTAACGCTTATACAGAGTCCATTAATAGTATTATTAGGCAAGTAGAACGAATGGGTAGAGGTTACTCCTTTGAAGCCTTACGAGCCAAAATACTTTTTAATGAAAAACTACATAAGAGACGTAAGCCACGTTTTAATTCGAGTGCGTTCAGCAAAGCTATATTATACGAAACTCTCAATTGGTATGAAGTGACAGACCACAACATAACAGACAACTATGGTGTTGATTTTTCCACACTAATTAAGAAATTGGAGAAGGGTGGAATATAAGCCCTTTTCCACCATAAAATCCGAATACCCTCATTTTTTAGTTGTATCGCCTATTGTACTCGAATCTCGTTCGTGTTTCATCATGTTTCCTCCATGCATATAATAGAGAAACAGCGAGAAAGTGAGGGATAGGGGGAATGTCGAAACATGAGCAACCAAAGTTTCATATAGGTGATCGTGTGGCAATCGATCAAAACGGTTTGGTTTCGGAAATCAAGAAAATTTACCAAATTGGTGGAGAATGGTTTTATCAAGTGAAGGACAGCCACGATTTGTATTTTGAAAAGAATTTGCTGGCTTGGAAGGACCATAAGAAAAACATTATTTTACAGAAACAGGAAAATGTTCAAATCGAATATCGTTTCCAGTTTGGAGATATTGTTCGGGTTAATGGCTACGGGCAAGATTTATTTGTAATAATCGGCTTTCGGGCAGAAATCTGGAGGTATAAAGATTCAGCATGGGAAGATTTTATTTATGAATGTTCACGACTTTATGATGGAGCTTGGGTTGAAGCGGGAGAAGATGAGTTAACTTATATAACAAATGAGGAAAATGCAAAGAAATTATTGAATGCCAAAAAGCAACAGGGAAAAAAAAGCCCTTTATTAATCGCATCGCAAAAAATGCAAAATCGTAAACAGGATATGGAAAATATTGATTCTTTACTCGATCTTTATAATGACTATCAATATTTATATTTAAATTTTGGTGAGTCCGGTTATCAAAAAAAGATGAAAGAAATCCTGAAAAAATTGGAAGCATTGTCCAAACACCGTTTTCAAAACAATGAGTAAAGTGAAACTTCAATCAGCGGGAGATTTCGACTCTTCCCGCTGATTGTTACTTTAAAAAAATAAAAAAAAAATAGGAACTTCCGGCCAAAGTATTCGTATAAATAAGCGAATATCATTGGAAAGGAGTTTTATAGATGTCATTTTTTAATAAAATGCTCGCCAGTGTCGGGATCGGTAGTGCACAAATTGACACGAAATTAGAAAAGGATCGTTTGAAACCGGGAGAAACGATCAGCGGGAGTATCGAAGTGAGAGGGGGAAATGTCGAACAAAATATTGATTCCCTATACTTAAATGTATACACAAATTTTATCAGGGAAACGGACGATCGGAAGGTAACAGATGTAGCGAATATCGGACATTTTTTTATCTCTGAATCTTTCACCATCAAACCCGGAGCACTCAAAGAGATTCCGTTTTCTTTTCAATTACCTTATGATACACCTGTCACATACGGAAAAACAAAAATATGGGTTGCCACCGGTGCAGATATAAAAAGTTCCGTAGATCCGACCGACAAGGACTACATTAAAGTTGATCCGGGGAATTTAGCGGCAGCTGTCATTAATTCGATATATGATATAGGTTTTAGACTTCGAAATGTCGATTGTGAAGCAGCACCGCGTTTTTTACGGACAAGTTTACCAATTATTCAAGAATTTGAATTTGTACCATATTCCGGTCCGTTCCGTGGTAAATTAGATGAACTGGAAATGACATTTTTTAATCAGTCCGAACATCAAGTTGACATATTAATGGAAGTTGATCGAAAGGCTCGCGGTTTGACTTCTCTTTTTTCCGAGGTTCTCGAGATGGACGAATCGAAAGTCCGTCTCACGGTTACATCTAATGATCTAGCCAACATGAAACACAAACTTCAAGATGTTATATCACGTTACACCCATTGATTTATTGCTTGCCATTTTAATATCTTAAAGTCCTATGAAGGTTGCAGCTTGCATAGGACTTTAATCATTTATCAGTTAACCTTTCCTTTTTTCAGCTGAGTAAATATCTTTTCCATGTGCTTCCTGTTCTGCGATTAAAGCCTCTTCCGAAATGTTATTTTTTTTCTTTGGCTGGTTAATTCGGTTCCGATGCTTTTTACCCAAGTTTATTCCTCCCTTGCAAAAATTCCTTCTCTTATATGATGGAATGATTTGTTCATAAATATCCTAATTTTTATTGAAAAAATTCAACATTGCCTCTTTTAATATGGTATATTGAATGTGTCAATAATAGTATAGGATCATTAAAGGAGGAATTTTAGATGAGTACGCATATTGGTGCAAAAGAAAATGAAATTGCTGAAACAATATTGCTACCTGGAGACCCGTTACGTGCGAAATATATTGCCGAGAATTTTTTAGAAAACCCGGTCTGTTATAATGAAGTTCGTAATATGCTAGGATTTACGGGAACCTATAAAGGAAAAAGAGTGTCCGTACAAGGAACGGGTATGGGTATCCCATCAATCTCAATCTACATAACAGAACTTATGCAAAGCTATAACGTTCAAAATTTAATCCGTGTTGGTACATGCGGGGCGATTCAAAAAGATGTAAAGGTTCGTGACGTTATTTTAGCCATGTCAGCCTCAACAGACTCACAAATCAATCGGAAAATTTTTGGCGGTGCGGTCGATTATGCCCCAACAGCCAATTTTGAGTTGTTGAAAAATGCTTACGATGCCGGAATCCAAAAAGGTTTGCATCTAAAAGTTGGGAATGTGTTCAGTGCCGATCTATTTTACGATGATTATGCTGAACATGAAAAATGGGCAAACTATGGTATTTTAGCCGTTGAAATGGAGGCGGCTGCACTTTATACATTGGCTGCAAAATTTGGACGGAAAGCATTGGCGATTTTGACGGTTAGTGATCATATTTTAACCGGTGAAGCCACATCGGCCGAAGAAAGGCAACTAACCTTCAATGACATGATTGAGGTAGCTTTAGAAGCAGCTGTTCAATAATTATTTAATTTGCTAAAACGGGCTGGCTTTGTAATGTCGGTTTTCAAGATGAAACTTCAATCAGATATAATATATCGATAGATAGTGTTCTGATTTGGAAACCGGTTATTGCATAAACCGGCCTTTTTTATACGTTAAGAAAGTATAAATTTCCAGCAAAGAAGCGAATTCGACGTA
>NZ_JAJCHL010000146.1:0-4609 GCF_020554505.1 Caldibacillus sp. 210928-DFI.2.18 | reverse complement strand
AAAACCATTTACATCAAGCATTTAAACAAGATTTTGGACTGCGAAAGCTGAGTTACTTACATTATTCAGCCAATTAAATTCATCAAGCTTTTTCATTTGAGTAAACTGTTTTCTCAAAATTGAATCATTGATGAATTTACCGCCATTTTGAAAATTTTCTTGTTGTTTTGCGATTGTCCAATTATAAGCAAATCTAGCTGTATTCGCATATAGAAATAATTTATTTTTTTGTTTATTATTTGGTTTCAGCATTACTTTTATTGACTTTATCATTTAGTAACTCCTCATTTTCCTCAATTAGTTCATCTACTAACTTTCTAGTTTTATTAGCACGTTTTCCTTGTAATCTACAACTAAATACTGTAACAATCTGTATTAAATCTTCTACAAGTTCTTGTTCATCTGTTTTTTCGGTGCTATCTAAAACTTCAATCTCACACCCATTAAGGTTTGCCATATACTCAACCAATTCAAAACCAAATCTAAGAAGCCTATCTTTATAGAATACTACTATTTTATCTACTTCTTTGTTATTTATCATTTTGATTAGTTGTCGCAAACCTTTTTTCTTGTAATTAATCCCACTACCAATGTCTTGAATGATTTCATATTCAACATTTAACGATTCTAAATATTTTTTCATATTTTCAACTTGTCTTTGCAAATCATCTTTTTGTTTATTAGAAGAGACTCTGCAATAACCAACCACTTTTTGACTAGTTTCTTTAATACCAAGTACCTCTTTAAGTTGATCGTGAGAATAATATCTATAGCCGTTTGAGCCAGTATGATGTGGTTTTAATTTTCCACTTTTATCCCAATTTCTCAATGTTTGTGGCGTTCGATTGATTAATTTGGAAAATTCATGAATGCTGTAATATCTCATGCTATATTCCTCCTTAGATTAAATATAGCATGAATAAATTATAAAGTCACCAAAAATTTTATAACTTTTTATAAGTTATTAAAAACTGTTTAATCCCTCTTTATGCAACAAGCCACCTTTTCCCGGGAAATTCGCTCGGGTAAAGGGTTCTTTGTTATAATTGAACAGTATAAATTACTCGGAGGTATTAGTATGAAACTGGAATTTATTCATCATGTAGCGATTATTTGTTCCGACTATGAAAAGTCAAAACATTTTTATACCAAAATACTTGGTCTTCCAATCATTCAAGAAACTTATCGGAAAGAACGGGACTCATATAAACTTGATTTAGCTGTCGGGGCGAATAGTCAAATAGAGTTGTTTTCTTTTCCAAATCCGCCAAAGCGACCAAGTTATCCGGAAGCAGCCGGTCTTAGACATTTGGCATTTGCCGTTGTGTCGGTGGAAGAATGGAAAACAGAGTTGGAAAACAAAGGCATAGACGTTGAACCGATCCGAATTGACGAGCTTACCGGTAAACGATTTACATTTTTTGCAGATCCGGATGGCCTACCGATTGAAATTTATGAAATATAATTATTTAGACGTCTCTCAAGGATATTAAAGTAAAGTTTTTCAAGGCAAGTTATTCTTTAAAACATTGATCGAATTACATACTGGAAGCTCATTCTCTTTCCTTTTGTAAAGTACATTAACCAGGCATTTTGCATAGGATACTTTGAAAATATTTGAAGGGAATGAGAACATGTATTATTATGTTTCCTATTGTTGTCCATCTCCTTATTATGTCAATGTACCGATAAATTCTTATCGTGCACTGCCTTTTTATGGAACCGATTCGAATGGTAACCCTCAATTTCAGGCACAAAGAGTGAACAATCAGACGTCCATCAGAGATTACGGGCCGGAACCGTTTGTGGTGGATATCGAGGAAGTTACGAAGCAAAACGACACCTTCCGAACAGCCCTCTGGACCGGTAATCATTTACAGGTGACATTGATGAGTTTGAAGGTAGGGGAAGATATCGGTTTGGAAATTCATCCGGAAGTCGATCAATTTTTACGAGTGGAACAAGGTCAAGGTGTTGTTCGCATGGGAAGAAGTCGTAATAACTTGAATTATGTGAGAAGAATACACGATGATTCGGCGATAATGGTCCCGGCCGGTACTTGGCATAATGTGATTAATACCGGGAATGTCCCGCTGAAATTGTATTCAATTTATGCACCACCACAACATCCACGCGGAACCGTTCACGCGACGAAAGCTGAAGCAATGGCAGCTGAGTAAGATTTACCAAAGAAACTACAAGTGAAAAGATGGATAATAGATAAAAAATTGAAGCAATCTCGTGGACAAAATGGATTTAGAAATATGCCAAAACGTCCACGAGACATTCTCCTCACTTACTTTCGATTCGTTCAACCTCGACCCATTTTCTTACACTATTAATCAACCAAATCTTTGTGCATGTGTTTAAGTCTGCAAGTTTTAAGGTTTTTTCGCTAATTTTCCCTTGCTTTAGCAGAAATCCCCGATATGTCCCGGCGAGAAGACCGCTTTTTACCGGTGGTGTCCATAATTTGCCATCAATTTCAAGAACAACATTGCCATTAATAAATTCAGTCAATTCCATCTCTTCGTTCCATAATAAAACGTCAAAAATATCAGGCTTCTGACTTTGAAATTGTGAGTATATTTTTCTATTTGTCGTTTTGTGATAATAAAATATGTTTTCGCGCTTAATCGGTTTGTCAGCCAATACGACTTTAGGTCGTTCGACAAGTGGGGGAGCCGCATGTTCCATAAAAGAGTCCGCTTGTTCAATCGGTTTGACGCCAGTCTGCCCGAGAACAATCGAGTGGATCTCGGTAAAAATGTCCCCGTTTTTTTCTAAGAGCAGTCGTACTTTATATAGACCTTGTCCGTTATCAGAAGCCAACTTATATAAAGACTGCTTGATTTTTTCCTCATCAAAATGGAATTGAAAGTAAGCTGCTGACTTTTTCATTCGCCCCAAATGTTCTTCCAGCAAAAAATATTTTCCATTTTCTAGCAAAATACTCTCCAATAACTGGAATTCCGGAAAATCCACTTCTAAAATACTGGATTTCGCAATCACTTCATTATATTCATCTTCTGCGGTTGAATCCCAAGTTATTCCACCACCGACTCCATAGGTTGCTTTACCGGACTTATTGTCAATGATTATTGTCCGAATGGGCACGTTGAAGATGGCTTCCTTATCCGGTGTAATAAATCCGATCGTTCCGCAATATACCTCACGCGGTGCCTTTTCCAATTCAGCAATTATTTTCATCGTACTTGCCTTGGGAGCACCGGTAATTGAGCCACATGGAAAAATAGCTTTAAAAATATCAACAAACTTTGTATTAGATTTTAATTTTGCCTTAATCGTTGATGTCATCTGATGAACGGTCGGATACGGTTCGATTTCAAAAAGTTTCTCAACATGTACGGTACCAATTTCGGCAATTATTCCTAAATCATTCCGTAACAAGTCGACAATCATGATATTCTCGGCACGATTTTTTTCCGACTGATATAACCACTCAGCTTTTTCCCGATCTTCCTCAAATGTTTTCCCTCTTTTTACCGTTCCTTTCATTGGTTTTGTTGTTAAAACATTATCTTTTAAATGAAAAAATAATTCAGGGGAAGCCGATATAACACTGAACTCACCTGTATGGATATAAGCACTGTAATTTGCGGCTTGGGCATTTTTCATTTGTGTAAATAAAGATATTGCATCACCTTGAAACCGGGCATTGAGCCGAAGAGTATAATTAGTCTGGTAAGTTATCCCCTTTTTTATGGCATTTTTAATTTGTGAAATCGCGGTACGGTATTCATGCTGACTGACATCCGGCTGCCAATCTGACAATGAAAAAGAACTCGTACGGTTTACATATGCATGATCGGGTTCAGAAAATATGCCAAACCATAATAACGGCATTGTATTTCCATTTTTTACCTTTAATACTTGATGAAAGGCAGGAGCACTTTCGTATGACAAAAAGCCTGCTGCATAGTAACCTTGGTTAATAGCATCTTGAATACGATCCAAACCGGTCAAAACATCTTCAAACGTGTATGCTTCAATAATCTCCAACGGGTCCTTAAACAAATAAGGTATAATTTCACCGGTTGAAGAAGCAAATTCAAAAGCTAACAGTGGTTCATCATTTTGCAATTGTTGATCTTTCATAACATGTTCTCCTAAGCTCAAATAACATTATTTTTCATCAAAAAATAAATCCGAGGATAAATACCGTTCCCCAATTTCACAATCGGTGTATGACCAATCAGTTCCAAAATTGAATGATATATTTTTAATATTCCATCCTGCCTTTTAAACAATTGATTCCTATAAAGATAGTATACTTTAAACTTTTTCATATACAAATTGAAAACAACTGTTTCTTAACATCCGCTTATGATAAAATAATAAAAATATTTTATATAAATAAGGTGGGTTTTCGGTGGAAATTAGACTAGCGCAACTAGATGATAAGAAAGCCATTCTTTCAATTATAAACTCAAGTTCAACCTAAATAAGATAAATTTACCGTAAAACCTTGATATATCAACATTCTCTACTAAACTAGTAGTATAGACTATTTTTTTGTAGGTGCAAAAAAGGGTTGATTTTACAATTTATATTATGTATAATAGTAGTCAAGACTAATGGTTTGGGG
>NZ_JAJCHL010000145.1:0-4873 GCF_020554505.1 Caldibacillus sp. 210928-DFI.2.18 | reverse complement strand
TACTTCCCAAAACCATTTACATCAAGCATTTAAACAAGATTTTGGACTGCGAAAGTTGAGTTATCTACAAAGAATAACAAAACTAGACAAAATGTAAACTATCATATTTGTTTCGTTGGTTGCTAACGGTTTATTGATTAAAAAGAGGCGTATTTGTTTAATTAAAATGGATTACATACCTTCAAATCAAATGTATATAATTGTATACTAAATTTAAAGTAAACTCAGTAACAATTAAAGGATGAAGTGCAATGAAAAAAATAGGTAGGAACGACTTATGTCCGTGTGGCAGTGGAAAGAAATATAAGAACTGCTGTGGAAAGAGTAATGTTATTACGATGGAATCTTTAATAGAGAAGGAATTAATGAATGTACAGGTGGATCTTCTTAAGTTTGCACTTGAAAATTATGAAGAAGAAGTGAATGAATTCATTGCAGATTGGATAGAAGACTTGGATATTCCCGAGGAAGCTCTTGAGATGTTTTACTTTTTTACATTAGTATGGGCGATTACCGATTTTGAAATATATGGAAAAACAATACTTGAACATTTTATTGATAAAAAAGGTTCGAAATGGAATCGTCCAAGGATAAGGAATATTTTACCAACATGGAGTCAAGCAAAACCTTCCGTTGCCATCATTGAAGAGCAAGATGAAAATCAGCTGTTAACGCTAGAAGATATTTTTACTAATGAAATAAAAAAAGTGAAGGTACTGGAGGACCATCCGGTAGAAACGGGTGGAATTGTGGTTGGTATTCTCTTGCCTGCAGGTGAAATATTTATTTTCTTTACTTCATTTATTGATTTACCGGCTGGTTTAACAGAAAAAGTCAAGAAAGGGGTATATCAACTATTTGAAAAAAGTGACGAAGGGAATCCAAACGAATTTTTATCTACTTTTTACCCTGAAATCCTTCATTTCTTTATATTTGGTCCAAATCCAGCTGCAGAAGATTTAGAATGGTTATCCCCAAAACATTTAGAAGTTGCCCAAGAATTTCAGGATTATATGGAAGATATATATGATGAAGTCATTATAAAGTTGGGTGTCTACCTCTGGCACCAATATTGTTTGAAGAAAAATCCGAAAGTTATGAAACCAAGTGTCTATGTTGCGACATTAAGATATTTAATCGATCAATTCATTCCTTATGGAGAATGGGTTACGCAAAATGAATTAGCTGAGGAGTTTGGAATTTCCAGCAGTAGTTTATCTGCCAAGTACCGAGATATGGAAAAGGTACTCAAAGAAGAATTGGATGAACTGGAGGAAAAACTTGCTAATAGTGCTGATGAAATGTATGACGATTTTCAACATGAGGGCGATGATGAATTTTTGGTGGAGAACTTTGCCGAGGAAGAGGATTCCTTCATCAATTCGAGATTTAGCATGGAGCGAGAACTTCTGAGATTGGAAAATGAAACGAGCAATCGAGATTTTGAAACAATGGATGATATCCAAACATTTTTAAATCAACAAGTAAATCAACAAGGTGCCAAGAGAATCCTATCCAATAAGGAAAAAGCACAGGAATTATTATATGACGCGTATGAATCGACCGGTAATAAGCGGATAGAATTGGCAAAAAAAGCACTAAAATTATATCCGAACAGTCCGGATGCTTACAATATTTTAGCTGAATTGGAACTAAATCCGCTTAAAGAAGAGCAACTTTTACTAAAGGCTATAGAGGTTGGAGAAAAAGAACTAGGAAAAGATTTTATTAAAGAAAATAAGGGATACTTCTGGGGAATTGTTAGTACTAGACCTTATATGAGAGCGAAATTCAATTATGCTGATTTCTTACATGAAAATGAACGGTTTGAAGAGGCGATTCGCCAGTATGAAGACCTCTTAGAATTAAATCCAAATGATAATCAAGGTGCTCGCTACGAGTTATTTATTGTCTATGTGGAATCGGGATTATTTAAAAAAGCAGAGGCTCTCTTAAAGAAATATAACGAAACAACAACAGCAAACGGAGCCTATAATTTAGTGTTGATTGAACTTTTACAAAATGGTGTGACGAATAAGGCAAAACAACTTCTGAAAAAAGCAAAACAGCAAAATCCATATGTGCCCGATTATTTATTGGGGAAAAAGGATATACCGATGTATCTGCCTAGCCACTATCAATTAGGTAGTGAATCAGAAGCCATTATTTACGCTGATAATCATTGGACCTTATGGGCAGGGAACCCTAAATTACTGGATTTTCTAAAGAAAGGTAAGTAAGCAGGTTTTCACTTACCAGTGGAGAACCTGAATGATTTTCCTAATATACAAAAAAGAAGTGACAGCTTGAAACTTGATTGAGCGATCACTTCTTTTTTATATAATAAATGAAAAGGATCCCGTCTCTTACCTTATCGTAATTTCCGGTTTACATAAATATAAAAATAACCTATTTCCCTTGAAACACCGGCTTTCATTTCTTAGCAAAGGCTTAAATCCCTTCCTAAACATAATTCGTTCCAAAACATTGTTTGATATAAGCGCATTCTATAGAAAAACATGAAAGAATTAATAAAATTGATTCAAAGTTAACTCGTGCAGTGCATCTCCAACGTTTATTAAGGTTATTTGCTAGTTTAACTCTTGAATAGTCGAGTAAGTAAATTATAAAGAATTTTTAACTTTTTTGAGAATAAACGATTAGATTGTTCGTTGTATTTTATGAAAAGGCCTTTTCAAATATTTTGAAAGACATATAGGAATAGCAAAAGAGCATCTAACAGAAGAAGAGTTTAACAATTACAGTCAACTAATGAAAGAACAGGTTGAAACAGAAAGTAAGTTACAAAAAGAAAAAAGAGAGCCCAATGAAGAAGAAGTAAAAAGGCTACATCAAATTACAGAAATGCTGCAATTTTATGAAAATGAATTTGCACTAATTGAAGCCCAACAGTTGGTAAGTTACCTTATTGCAAAACCACCATATATACCCAATGGATATAAACAAGTTAACGAAAGTTTCTATCTTGCAGAAAAAGATATGGGTGAAGATCCAACCGTTGAATTAGAATATAGCAATGAGGAGGCAAGTTTTTCGACATCCCAACAGGGAATTGCTCAAACAAATGACTTAGAATATTTATGGCGAAATTTCGAGGAGTCAGAATCATATTCATTACATGGATTTGAGTTTGTTTACGTAAAGTCTGAAAAAATGAACGCAACCGGTATGAGGGTAGCTGTACCTGAAAAAGGATATAAAATCACATGGATTGCAGATAAATTATCAAAAGAAGAAATGGAAAAAATATTGCTGTCTATGGTTGAAAAGTAATTGAATTTTATTTTCGATGAATCTTTAAAATTATTATTCTAAAATAATTATGCTATTAGATATTACGGGAAAAATCAGTTATCTTCGTCATTGCAGGAATTATGAATGAAACATTAATAAATCAATCTTTAAACAATAAAGATGCATGGATTTATTCTTCCATGCATCTTTTGGATATTGACACAAAAAAGTTTTCGAAGGTCGATGGATCTAGTTGGCAAAATTTCACGAGAGATTGTTAAAATTCCTCATAAATGGCCGGGTCTTGATTTTGCAACCTGCCATCCGGCCTTGTTAGTCCATTAATCATTTTCATTTCTGATTCGTCTAAGGAAAAATCAAAAATAGAGAGATTTTCCAATTGCCGCTCTGGTGAAGCAGATTTTGGTATAGAAATTGCCCCTAATTGATAATGCCAGCGTAAAATAATTTGAGATACGGTCTTTTGGTGGCGGTTTGCAATTTGTTTTATGGTTTCATTTTCGAGAACGGCATTGGCTCTTCCTAGAGGACTCCATGATTCGGTTATAATATAATGTTCTTGATGATATTTTCTTTGTTGTCCCTGGTTAAAAAATGGATGTAATTCAATTTGATTAATACTTGGTTTGACACCGGTTTCTTTCTCTAATCGTTCAAGATGTTCCGGTAAAAAATTGCAAACACCGATGGACCGGATGAATCCCCATTTTTTTGCATCAATTAATGCCTGCCAAGCTTCAACATATTTGTCTTGTTTTGGATTTGGCCAATGAATTAAATATAAATCATAATAATCGAGATGAGCACGATATAAAGATTCTTGGATGGCTGTAATAGCTAGTTCATAGGATTGATAGCGACCAGGCAATTTGGATGTAATGAGAAGATCCTGTCTTGGAACAGAACTACGTCGAACAGCCTCACCAACCGTCCCTTCGTTTTCATAGTTATAGGCACTGTCAATTAAGCGATAACCGAGGTTGATTGCGCTCGTGATGGCATTGACACCCATACTACCTTTTAATTTGTATGTACCCAGACCAATAACCGGTAAGGTAAGTCCGTCATTTAAAGTAATCTCCGGTACTTGATTCATCATACGCTCTCCTTTCTATCCCATATTCCGCACGTGATATGAATGAAGCTGTTTAAAGTATTGTCAACAATTTTTGCGTATTCACCTTAACGTAAAACTGAAACATTGTGAAGTCTGTTCATCAATTTACTATGATTTTAGCTTTCAGAACGAATTATGAGACACTGTACGGAATTTGGTCTATACAATTATTTTATATGAATTTGAAAAAAATTTGAAATGTAATGATGACATAGTAAGAAACACCCAAAAAGTAAAAAGGACACTTAGGTATTGTACCATGGAAAACCAATAAATCGGGGAACTCGTTTTCGTCACCATTTTGGGGTGAAAAATGCTCTATTTTGGCGACGAGACCCGTTCTCGTCACCATTTTGGGTTGGAAAAAGCTCAATTTTGGCGGCGAGACCCGTTCTCGTCACCATTTTGGGGTGAGAAACTCCATTTTTTGACGACGAGCCTCAATCTCGTCACCGTTTTTAAGTGAAAAATGCTTGTTTT
>NZ_JAJCHL010000144.1:0-4933 GCF_020554505.1 Caldibacillus sp. 210928-DFI.2.18 | reverse complement strand
CCAAGTGAAACTGTCCAATAGAACGACTCTCGTGGACAAAATGGAGCCTCAACCAAGTAAAACTGTCCAATAGAGCGGCTCTCGTGGACAAAAAGGGAAGTTAATCAGGAGAAACTGTCCAATAGAGCGGCTCTCATGGACAAAATCGCAAGTCAATCCGTAGAAACAGAGGCTGTCCAAAAAGTCACTAATTTTGACTTTTTGGACAGCCGCTTCTTCATAAAGTGAGAAACGATTTCTGTTAGTGAATTTAAATAGCAAGGTGGAAGAAAGATGAATGAGGATTATTTAGTGGTAGGTTCCGGGCTTTTTGGCAGTACTTTTGCCTATGAAGCTGCCAAACGAGGGAAAAGGGTTAAGGTCATTGAAAAGCGGGACCATATCGGTGGCAATATTTATACTGAAAATTTGGAAGGGATTCAAGTTCATAAATACGGGGCTCATATTTTTCATACAAATAATAAAGAGATTTGGGACTATGTAAACCAATTTGCCGAATTTAATCGATACACAAATAGTCCGATTGCCAATTATAAAGGGGAAATTTATAATCTGCCTTTTAATATGAATACATTTAATAAATTATGGGGTGTGATTACCCCGGAAGAAGCAAAAGCGAAAATTGAGGAACAGAGAAAGGCTAGTGGGATTGAGAAGCCGAGGAATTTGGAGGAGCAAGCCATTTCCTTGGTTGGCACCGATATTTACGAAAAATTAATTAAAGGATATACAGAAAAACAATGGGGAAGGAAAGCGACGGAACTTCCTGCTTTTATCATCAAACGGTTGCCGGTCCGCTTTACATATGACAACAACTATTTTAATGACCGTTATCAAGGTATTCCAATTGGCGGGTATACGCAAATTGTTGAAAAAATGCTTGCAAGTGAACGAATTGATGTGGAATTGAATACCGATTTTTTTGCAAAACGTGAAGAATATTTGCAGGAATTTCCAAAAATTATTTATACCGGAATGATTGACCAATTTTTTGATTATCAATTTGGCGAATTAGAATATCGTAGTTTGCATTTTGAAACGACGATTTTAGGTCAGGAAAATTATCAAGGAAATGCGGTAGTCAATTATACGGATGCAGAAACACCTTTTACGCGAATTATTGAACATAAACATTTTGAATTTGGCAACCAACCAAAAACAGTTATTACAAAAGAATATCCGCGAATGTGGAATAAAGGCGATGAACCGTATTACCCGGTGAATGACGAAAAAAATAATGAAAAATATCGGAAATATAGCGAACTTGCCGGGCAATTGCCAAATGTTATTTTTGGCGGCAGACTTGGTATGTACAAATATTATGATATGCACCAAGTCATTGCCGCAGCCTTATCAGTCGTGAAAAAAGAATTTCATGAATGAGATTTTTCATAGAAAGTGGCTCGGAACAGTAATTCCGAGTCACTTTTTCCTAAAAGACACAATCCTGGAATTTTACAGTGTTCTCGTATTTCTTTGGCGATACCGAAATGTTTGTCACTATGCCCTGTGGTGAATGAACCTATATCTGTAGTGATCCGCAAACTTCTTTGGCGGTATTTACTTATTTTTTCTTTGCCATATGGTATAAAGAACCTAATATCTACAGTGTACCCCAGACTTCTTTTGCGATATCAATAATATATTTTAATTTTGCCCATTGCTCTTCTTCCGTTAACTTATTGCCGTGGTGAGTCGAAGCAAAACCGCATTGTGTACTAATACACAGTTGTTCAAGCGGAACATATTTGGCGGCTTCTTGTATCCGTGCTTTAATTACTTCTTTGTCTTCTAGTTTTCCGGACTTCGATGTGAAAATACCAATAACGACTTTGGGTCCGCCCTTTGGTATATATTTTAAAGGTTCAAAACCACCGGACCGTTCATCATCGTATTCAAGGAAGAAGCCGTCTACTTTTTCCTTAGCAAAAAAGGTGGGGGCGATATAATCATATGGACCCTCAAATGCCCAAGCCGATTGATAATTACCGCGGCATAGATGGGTTGTTACGATTAAGTCATCCGGTTTTCCTTCCAGTACACCATTTGCCACACGTAATGCCAAATCAATTGATTTTTGCCGTTCATCTTCCGGAATATCCGGGATACAGTAACCGGCAATCGCAACATCATCTAATTGCAGGTAACGACAGCCGGCATTATAGAATGCTTGAATCGCATCACGGTATGCTTGAATTAGATCTTTTGCAAAATCTTCAACATCCGGATAAACTTCTTCGTTTAGAATTCCCGGATAGAAAAATTGATTCGGACTCGGAATTGTCATTTTCGCAATGGCCCGGTCGCCGACAATTTCTTTAAATTCGATAAAATCTTGCAAGTGCGGATGGTTCGGATTAAAGCTGACTTTTCCAACAACGCGGACATTATATTTTTCGGTTTCGACGCCAACAAATTGATAACCTTGTTCAGGGATATACCCTTCAACCCCGTTTAAATGCTCCATAAAATCCGTATGCCAAAATCTCCGTCTGAACTCGCCATCCGTCACAGCTTTCAGACCAATTTCAATTTGTTTATCGACAATTCGTTTGATTTCTTCTGTTTCAATGGCTCTTAATTCCTCAGCTGTAATGGTTCCTTCTTGAAAGTCCTTTCTTGCTTTATGGATTCGCTCCGGACGAAGTAGGCTCCCTACTTGATCAGCTTTAAAAGGTGCTTTTGTAATTGTTTTTGTTGTCATTATGTTTCCCTCACTTTTTTATTTTTTTGTTAAGCTTGTCAATATGGTAATTCACCGGTATTGACAAATGAAAAACCTCTCTTCAAGAAAGAAGAGAGGTAAACATAACGATTATAGTTTTCGATCTCTTCTTATCTTCAAGCCAAAAGCTTTCTGGAATTGGCACAGTACTTTTAATAAGTCCGCTGCCGAGGTTTCTTCGGGCCAGTCCCTCCACCTCTCTAGATAAGAATATTTAAAAATATGAAATTAATCTTGTTTATTAATATATACGTATTATTCCTATATGTCAACTATTTTTTTAAAAAACTTGTTATGGACCTTTCGCAAATAATTTTCACCCACATATGAACTTTCTTCAAATTTTAAGCAGATGTATGAGTAAAAATAGAGAAAAATTTTTTATCCCTTCATTAGTGATCGGCTTTATCATACGTGTTGATTGTCTTCTTCCAAAATGGTGAGCATTTGCTTATAATTAGTTAGGTAGACTAATAGAGTAGGGGAAGTTCTTATGAATGTAAAAGACATCGCAAATATCCGAAAGCAATTTAAGTTAGATAATCATCTTTTGCAAGTGAAAGATATTTTTAATGTGTATATTCGAAAAGAAAGCAGTGAAATTTTTTATCAAGAATGTCATCCGTTTCCGATGTTGGACCGGGAGCAGCAAGAATTATTTATGTTGAACTTCAAAAAGGTGTTAACCGGCCAGCTGGATGTAAAACTGTTTGAGCTAAAGTTTCAGGCGGAAGCAGAGGCGCATAGCAAGGACATTCTATACGAGGCAATCCAAAACAATGATGTTGAATCCTGGAAATCACAAATGCTTCTGCTTGTTGAAAAAATGGTCAAAGATATTCAGTATGAAAAAGATATCGTAATTACGTTCATTCGCGGCGAATATTATAAACCAACCAAAAGGACGAATGAGGAGACGGAAGAACACGCAAATGATACCGTATATACCCATCCATTTATCCTTTGTAGCATAAATCGTACCGAACAGCCGAAAAAATCACTGCTTTTTGATTTTGTTGAGCTGGAGTTTAAAGCAAATGTAGTCGTCGATTCAATTATTAATTTAACATCACCAATGTCGGGATTCCTCTTTCCTTGTTTTACGGAAAATTACACTGATATTAATCATATTTTATACTCGACAGGGAAGGCAAACCAACCGGACTATCATATTATTGAGGATGTATTGAATGCGGAACCGGTGATGACCGCTCAAGACGATAAAGCAGTTTTTGAAGAAATTGTTAAAGAAGTGGTTGGTGAGGAAGTAGAACCGTCAACACTTTCGAATGTATATGAAGAAATTAATCGAATGATGGAAAAGGAAGAGGAACAAGATATTCCAAAACTCGATTATAAAGATGTTGAGCAGGTTTTGAAAGCAAGCGGAGTTGAAGATGTAAATCCGGAAAAAGTAGAAATGGCGTTTCAAAAAGTAATTGATGATGAAAAATATGAGCTAAAGGCAACAAGCTTAGTACCAAAATCGATAAAAATTCAAACAAAGGTTGCCAATATCTCAATCAGTCCGCAAGATTTGAAGTATGTTAAACAAGTAACCGTCAGCGGCAAACGTTGTATTTTAATTGAAGTTGATGAAGATGCCGTTATTGAAGGCTTTAAGCTCATACCTGAGACGTTGTTGAGTTGAAAAGGAATCGACTGGAGTAATGAATAAAACGAAGGGTGTCCAAAAGATGTTTATCTTTATGTTCACCCTTTTTTGTTGAATGCAGCTTAGTGAAAGATAACGGTTGCGGCAATATAGATTGGATTATCGTGAAAAAATACCGATGGAGTGTAAAGATACCTTTACATTTTATCGGTATTTTAGTATTATATATGTAAAGATATCTTTACTTTTTATGGAGGTTTGACTAATGCCGGTGATTAACCATATTCGAGAAATCCGTCAAAAAAAGGGGATCTCGCAAATTAAAATGGCTGAGGATTTACAAGTTACACGTCAAACGATAAATGCCATTGAAAAAAACAAGTATAATCCCAGTCTGGAATTAGCATTAAAAATCGTTGCGTATTTTAATATGCCGATTGATGAAATTTTTATTTTACAGGAGGATAAGTCTGAAATTAGCACTTGGGCATGCACCTAAAAAAGTGGGCACAGCAAATAAGCCATCTGTGGATGACTTTTTACGGAATATTCGGATTAATGGTAAAAATTAAGTTGGTTCTACTAAAACACGA
>NZ_JAJCHL010000143.1:0-5260 GCF_020554505.1 Caldibacillus sp. 210928-DFI.2.18 | reverse complement strand
CGGTTGATTTCTCAAATGACTTTCTGCATGTGATTCGTTCAGCAGCCCCTATTTATCATTTACATTTAAAATGAATTGGTTTGGTACTGAAGAATCTCTATCTCATGAACAAAATACAAAGGTATTCGATACCGAATTTTTACGTGATTTGATGATAGAGCATCCTAATGAGCAATACGTTTATCATGATGGTGAATGGATTTATCTTGATCCAATTATGAGAAAAGATCTATTGGATCTTCCTGAAGATGAAGAATCTAAGGTTGGGAAACAGTATTCATTAGATATTAGAGATAACGAAAACGAATTGGAATATCAACTACCTGATGAGGGTACTCCTGAATTTAAAAATTACCCATTTCTGAAAACTTAAATGCTACGTTATTTGAACATCAAATACAAGGCTACCGATGGTTATGTCATCTTGAAGAACAAGGAAAAGGCGGTTTACTTGCAGATGATATGGGTCTTGGTAAAACAATTCAAGTTATTGCCTTTTTATTAAGACAGCAGAAAAGAAATAAACTTAAACCAACCTTAATTGTTCTTCCGATAGCGTTAATTGAAAATTGGCAAGAAGAAATTAGAAAATTTGCGCCGAGTCTTAACAGAAGTATTTATGTCCATAAAGGGAGTGGACGATATAAATCAGCGGAACAAATTAGCCAATTTGATATTATATTGACAAGCTATGATACATTAAAAATCGATCAACTTATTTTAGGGAAAATTGATTTCCAATCCATTATTTGTGATGAAGCACAAAATGTTAAATCCCATTCTAGTCAAAGATCTCGTGCATTACGAGCGATGAAGTACGAATTTCGTCTTGCAATGACAGGAACACCTGTTGAAAATAGTTTAGAAGAGTTATGGTCAATTATGGACTTTGTTCAACCTGGACGGCTCGGTTCATTACGTGAGTTTAAGCGGAAGTATAAGGAAACAGATGACTATGAAGGATTATTACGAGAAATTAAACCGTTTTACTTAAGACGAACAAAAGCTGAAGTATTGGATGATAGAATGCCGAGAAAATACATTAACGATCCAATACAAGTTGAAGCATCCCCATTACAAAAAGACATTTCTCATTCTATGTTACAAACAAAAGAAACTGGTCAAACTGCCATTTTAAACATGATAACCAAATTAAGACAGTTATATGGTCACCCTGGTGTTGTAATTAAAGATTACGAAAACTTACCGTACAAAGATATTCCAAAATTAAATGCTTTAATTGAAATTGTTGAAAAAATAAAAGCAAAAAATGAGAAAGTATTAATTTTCACGGAATTTAAAGGAATTCATTCCATTCTAAAGCGGATATTTATGAAAAAGTATGGTATCTCTGTACCAGTAATAGATGGAAGGACGAAAAATAGACCACTAGTAGTTAGTCAATTTAATCGCACTCCTGGCTTTGGGATTATGCTTTTATCTCCAAAAGCAGCAGGTGTTGGTTTAACGATTACGAGTGCAAACCATGTAATTCATTATACACGGTGGTGGAATCCTGCTGTTGAAAACCAAGCGACAGATAGAGCCTATCGTATAGGGCAAACGAAAGATGTTTTTGTTTATCATATCATGACAACCGATCACCACAATTTTCCTCACGGTACAGTAGAGGAATTGATGCATGAGCTATTAGAAAATAAACGTGAACTGGCTGAAAATGTAATTGTGCCATTTGATTATAAGGAAATCCAAAGAAGTCTTGTCAAAAAAATGGGCAATATGAAAGAATCAATCCTACATTAAGTATGGTTGTTTAGTGAATGAAAAGTCCTCTTTATAAAGAGGATTTTTTATTTAGGTTGTAAGTTACTATAAATTTTGTATCGAAAAATAAAGGGGATTACTTTTAAATAAAAAAGATATTAAAAATACCCTTTACAAGAATTCATAATTATGGTATAACTATATATGTAAGCAAATAAAACAACAATAATCCAAGGAGGAAGTATGATGACAGTAATTAATATTGAAAAAGTTGAATTTGATGAAAGTAAAATCGGAGAAAAGAGTAGTGTCGATATTCAATTCATAGTTAATGGTCATTCAGGTACGGCAAAAGTGGAGATTGATAAAAATTTAAAATTGAAAGCAATTTACGATGTTAAAATTGAAAAAGATAATAACAATGAATTGAAAAATGCAGGTGCGATGTATTTCCTTGCTCGAGCATTGCAATCTCGGTTTCAAACGTTAGCAAAAAATAAATAATTATTTTTTGTAGTGAATATAAAAAAGAATTCTAAATACTTTTATTAAGAATTGAATTAAAACGGAGGGGTATATATGGCCAACATATCTTTTATCCAGTATGAAATGAAAAGTGGAGAGCAGAAATTGTCTGAGGCACTTTATTTAAGGGGATTTTTTGTAGAAGAGAATAAGGGAATTTTTTCATTGGTGAATGGTAGTGAACAAGATGTGAAAGAATTAAAATGGTTACTTGAGCAATGTAAAATTCCTGTTATGTGGAATGATGATAAATTTCAATTATTAGTGAATCATTTGCCAACGGAAAAGGTGAGCGAGATTATTCATTTTGCAGGTCGTGATCATCCTGTAGGGATGGAGGCTTATCATTTTATGTGGAGAAGTTTTGTTACACGCCGTTTTGGTATTCGCATTAGCACATTAGATAATTGCCCATATACCGTTATGATGGCAAAAGCGTTAAACATAGCTGGAATCATCACCCTTTGTGGATGTAATGGTCACGGAAAACATCAACCAAACATTCGATTATCAGGTGTTTATAATGGTATTTGGTTTTCTATTATTCAAGAAGAATATTTAGCCGACCTCTCACTACATTATCGTTGGAACTTTGAATTTAATAAGAACACGAATGCAGCCTACATTTTAGCAAAGAAAGAGAAAATGGAAGATTGGGATATGATCAAAGTTTTGGCTGACTGTGAAAAAATGTCAAATGTGTTACTCAACCATGCAGAAGGAATTCGTGCCCTTAAGAAACAATGTTTTAAACGAAATATGAAAGAAAAAGCAGAAGCAATGCGAATTGCAGGAGATTTGAAAGGTTTATATCATTGGATGAAAAACATAGTAGAAGAACAATTAAGCCGAGGTGAAAAAAAGTTTAAAATTTAAAAGAATTTCTTAATGATTTATAAACTTATGGTAACATTATAATATAAGAAAATTTTTTTGGTTAATTAGAAAAAAGAATTCAAAATACTTTTTAGAGAAATTGGGAGGTCATTATGGAACAAGTGATTTTACAATTTAATAATGAACTTGAAAATCAATTTAAATCGAAATTAGATAATCATATTTGGGCTATTACATTGAAAATTCATACCTTGTTTTCAGCAATGGAAAAAACACGCTATAAAGATCAACTTCAATCCATTGGAACTAGGGATACGTTAATAACTAGCGCATCCGAAACAAAAATAAAAATGCTTCAATTAATGAAGGAGCTAGAAACAATTGTACCGGAATTAAATGGGGTCCTCTTAGACGAAGAATTGCAAAATATAGATGAACAAGATCTATTTAAAATCATTATTACTTTTAATCGTTTTGGCTTAAAACGAGATGATTATAAAAATCAAGATTCAGTAGTAGCCTTCTTTAAAGGCTTAATTGAAGAATATTTAACGAGCAAGAAAATTGTCGACATTACACCGAAGGAACTTATTCAATTGATGATTGAAGCCATTGAGCCTACAAATGGAACTGCATACGACGGTACAGCTGGGATTGGGAATATCATGGAAGGTGCTTATCATTATGCCAAAAGGAATAACGGTGAAGTGAAGGTTTTTGGCCAAGAACTAGACGAAGAACTGTATAAAATCGGAAAGTTAAACTTGTTTGTCCATGGGATTATTCCAGAAAATGGGGATTTATTATTGGGAGATACAATCCGCGATCCAAAATGGTTAGATGGCGATCAGATAAAACAATTCGATTATGTCCTCATGAATTTTTCCTTTGGTGTTCGTGATTGGGGCCATGATAAGGCTAAAGAAGATAAATATGGTCGCTTTGATTTATACGGAGTACCATCAAAGGCTCAAGGAGATTACGCCTTTATTATCCATGCTCTGTCCTCATTAAATAGCAATGGAAAAGCAGCTTTAATAGTTCCCTTTGGTACGTTAATCCGCGGGGGTGGTGAAAGAAAAATTCGCTCGATACTTTTAAAGGATGATGTCATTGAAAGTATCGTTGCGTTACCAGACAATTTATTTACAGGAACAGGGATTCAAGTTGCCCTACTTATTTTAAATAAAAATAAATCTGCAGAAAAACGAGGAAAAGTTCAATTGATTAATGCTGAAAATGACTATGGTAGAACAAGAACGTTGAAGTTTTTAGAAGAAAAACATATCGCAAAAATCGTCCATGCTCTTGAAGTCTATGAAAATGAAGAGCGTTATTCCAAAATTGTTTCAATCGATGAAATTGAAGAAAATCAATACGATTTAAATCCATCCCTTTATTTTGAAAACATCGAACTAAAAACAGAATTTGGCAAAGTTGAGTTTAATCGGAAAGAATATGAGAAAAGCGAAAATCTAGTCAAAATCAGTGATATTGCCGATGTCGTCCGCGGTGTCAACTTACCGGGGAAAAGACAAATGGAAAGTGGAGAAGGTGACGTTTACCCTGTCATCCAAATCCGTGATATTGAAAATGGGGAAATCTTGTTTGACCGCATTGAAAAGTTTCCAATTAAAGCGAGAGACATTGATCGGGTTACTGCAAAACCGGGTGACATCTTAGTTGCTAGCCGCGGTACCCAACAAAAAATTGCCATTGTCGCAGATATACAAGAAACCATTTTAGTATCAAGTATGTTTGTCATTATTCGAATTACGACAGATGACGTGGCACCAGAATATGTGAAACGAATACTCGAAAGTCCAATCGGACAATATTACTTCGAAGCAAACCAAAGCGGATCAATTGTAACTGTATTAACTCCTAACGATATAAAAGCAATAGAAATTCCGCTATTAGATAAAGAACAGCAAATAAAATTTGTCAACAAACTTAATCAAGCAGATGAAATTGTGAAAAAAGCGGAGGAAGAGAGGAGAAAAATTTATTTATCCGCTTATTACAATATAAGTACAGCAGCAAAATCTAGTATCTTTGTAAATTTACAATAGGTCAAAGGATATAAGACGATATTTCTAGTATTTAATTAAATAACTCACTCAGCTTTCGCAGTCCAAAATCTTGTTTAAATGCTTGATGTAAATGGTTTTGG
>NZ_JAJCHL010000142.1:0-5347 GCF_020554505.1 Caldibacillus sp. 210928-DFI.2.18 | reverse complement strand
TCATTTTAATAGACAGTTCTGCACGACTTTCTGGCGATTTTGTCCAAAAGAGCACGATCGAAACCCTTCTAATGGACAATTTAGCTTATGCTTCAACAAAAATTGTCCAATAGAATCATTTTAATAGACAGTTCTGCACGACTTTCTGGCGATTTTGTCCAAAAGAGCACAATCGAAACCCTTCTAATGGACAATTTAGTTTGTGCTTCAACAAAAATTGTCCAATAGAATTGTTTTAATAGACAGTTCTGCACGATTTTCTGGGGATATTGTCCAAAAGAGCATGATTCGAAATCTTCTTTGGACGATCTTTACTTAATTTTTTCGAATAATGGGCAGCACCCAATGGAAGTAAGAATAAAAAGGAGGTAAAATCTTATGGGATCATTACAACCCCATATTCGACTTGGAAATGACTTAAATGTTACGTATGCAGTTTTGCCGGGAGATCCAAAGCGTGTTGAAAGAGTAATGGAGTTTCTTGATTCGCCGAAAGAATTAGCATTTAATCGGGAGTATCGCAGTGCCATTGGCTTTTATAAGGGTGTTAAAATTCTGGTGGTATCTACCGGTATCGGCGGCCCGTCACTCGGAATTGCGGTAGAGGAATTGAATAATATTGGCGTTACTGCACTTATTCGAATCGGCAGTTGCGGGGCATTACAACCGCACTTGAAAATAGGTGACTTGGTCATTGCATCCGGAGCGGTCCGTAATGACGGAGCCTCATTAGCCTATATCGAAAAAGGTTACCCGGCCGTAAGCAATCCGGAACTATTGTTTTTTATAAAAATTGCAGCCGAACGTCTTCAAATTTCACATCATTTTGGTATTGTAAGAAGTCATGACAGCTTTTATACTGATAATGAGGGGAATATTGACAAATTTTGGTCAAAAAGAAATGTTTTGGCTTCAGATATGGAAACGGCTCCTTTACTGGTGATTTCTGTCCTTAGGAATCTGCAAGCTGCCTCCATCCTAAATGTGGTTGTTTCTGCATCAGGAGACTTACATGAAGGAATTAACGACTATGTTGACGGAGAAAGGAATGCCGAACATGGAGAAAAAAATGAGATTCTTCTTGCTTTAGAAACATTTGCTTTATTAGATAAGGTGAAGAATGAAAGAGATTGACGCCTGGAAAAAATTTCATGCTATCAAGCTTATGGAGGTGATGCGTTTGAATTAGAAGTATGTTATTTTTATAATTTTCTAAAAAATTTAAAAAGGTCCATTTTATCAAAAACTGGACAAAGGGCACTTGAAAAAGGAAGGAGTGTTTTGAAAATGAAAACGAAAAGCATGTGGTCATTTCGCTTATCTACGGCGGCACTTGTATTAATTCCAATTGCAATTGGAATCAACTACATTGGGAAGACAATTGCGGCCGGGTTAAAACTCCCTTTATGGCTCGATTCATTAGGAACGATTTTATCAAGTATGTTGGCTGGACCGATTGTCGGTGGGTTATCAGGCATTATCAATAATATTATTTATGGAATTACACTTGACCCGGTATCAACCGTATACGCTATCACGAGCGGTGTGATCGGCATTGTCGTCGGTGCTTTAGCTTATAAAGGATGGGTAAATAATTTTGCCAAAGCGCTTTTGTTAGGACTGGTTGTCGGTGCAATAGCGGCAACAGTTTCAACACCATTAAATATGATCTTTTGGGAAGGTCAAACAGGAAATGTATGGGGAGATGCGCTCTATGCCTATATTCTATCCCAAAACGGACCAATATGGTTGGCATCCTTCCTTGATAGTATTGTGGTCGATTTGCCGGATAAATTAATTAGCGTACTGTTATGTTTCTTTATTTTTAAAGGATTACCGAAGAATGTAAAAAGATTATATCAAAACAATCAACGCTTTGAAGAATTGTAACTGTATTTGTTTTTGGGAAAAGGTGGAAGATACTGCTTTTTCCCTTTCCATATTCGGGGATTTTAAAAAGTACAAGTTGTACCTTACAAAATGAGGTGAGCCATGCTTTCTCATTCGCGCCCGAAGCTAGACAGAAAAAATATCCATCGTTTTTCAACCGTTTAATACGATAGAAATATCAAGAAGTTGGTGAATGGAAAATGAAATCAATGACCCTTTACGTCAAGCAGGATTCCCCGATCCATGAGATTGATCCGATTACAAAGGTAATTTATGCACTTGTTGCAGCCTTATTACCTTATATTTTACCTTCCCATACAGTAGCTTTGACTGTATTGGCAATTAGTATAATGCTACTTGCCGTCGGAAAAGTATTCCGAAAGATTATTCCTTTAATCGGTCTCAGCTTATTTTTAATCGTTTCATTAGTTATCATCCAAGGTATTTTCCGAACGGATAATGTAACGCCGCTTTTTCATTTCGGACCAATCATTTTTTATAAAGAAGGTCTTTCCTATGGTTTGTTGTTAATGCTGCGGGTGATTAATTTACTCTGTGCATTCGGTATTTTGATTTTGACAACAAAACCGGACGATCTGATTCAATCTTTCATCCAAAAAGGAATGTCACCGCGAATCGGATACGTAATCGGCTCTGTGCTTCAGTTAATACCTCAAATGAGTGCAACCATCGCAACGATTAAAGATGCCCAACGTTCACGCGGATTGGAAACAGAAGGAAGTTTATTGGTTCGTATCAAGGCTTTTTTACCTTTAATCGGACCTGTTATCATGAATTCATTAATCTCAACACGAGAACGCTCCATTGCTCTGGAAGTTCGCGGATTCAATGCTAAGCAAAAGAAAACTTTTTTACAAGAAGTCCATACATACAAATATGCAAAAGTGATACAAGCTGTTCTTATACTTATTTTCATTT
Organism: Caldibacillus sp. 210928-DFI.2.18; assembly: GCF_020554505.1. NCBI lineage: Bacteria > Bacillati > Bacillota > Bacilli > Caryophanales > Bacillaceae > Caldibacillus > Caldibacillus sp. 210928-DFI.2.18. The sequence continues at coordinate 2,518 of NZ_JAJCHL010000142.1, read as the reverse complement.
TTGCTATCCTGTGGAGGATTTTCCTATGAAAAAAATAATTGTTGAAAATTTGAAATATAAGTATCCTGAAACAGATCAGTTGGCCTTAAATGATGTTTCGTTTGAGGTGGAAGAAGGTGAAGTCATCGGGATTGTCGGCCAAAATTCTGCAGGGAAATCTTCTTTATGTTTGGCATTGACCGGATTAATTCCTCACTTTTTTAACGGTGCGTATGGAGGCAAGGTTTTGATTGACGGCATTGAGGTAAAGACAAGTACAATCACTGATCTTTCTCAAAAAGCCGGACTTGTTTTCGATAATCCGTTTACCCAAATGACGGCCTCTAAATATACCGTTTACGACGAAATCGCATTCGGATTGGAAAATATGGGGCTGTCCCGTGAAGAAATGATTGAGCGGGTCGATTGGAGTTTAAAAATGTTGGGTATTGAAAACATAAAGGACAAAAATCCATTTGACTTATCTGGCGGACAAATGCAGCGGGTTGCGATTGCAAGTGTGATTGCCATGCGTCCCGGGATTTTGGTTTTGGACGAACCAACATCACAACTCGATCCTCAAGCGTCCGAAGAAGTATTTCGAGTGATCCAACAGTTGAGTAAGGAAGGTATTACCATTGTCATTGCGGAACATAAGATGGAAAAATTAGCCAGTTTTACGGACCGGATTCTCTTGCTATATGAAGGCAAGCAAATCGACTTTGACACTCCACAAAAAGTTTTTTCTCGGGATGATTTACATGACTATGGTGTAGTCCCGCCGATTTTTACAACTTACTGTAAAGCAATGGGGATGAAAAACAAGAAGACCAATACTTACCCGGTTACATTGACAGAAGTTTCTTCACTTTTGGGCGGTGAGAATAATGAATGGAATAAAAGTTGAAAATATCTCTTTTTCATATACTGAAGGTCAACCGGTTTTGTCTAACATTGATGTTCATTTTCGTCAAGAATCAACAGCGATTATCGGGCAAAACGGAGCAGGAAAAACGACATTTGTCAAATTGCTTAAAGGCTTGTTAAAACCGGCAACCGGAAATATTTACGTAAATGGAATGAATACGCAAGAATATACCGTTGCACAGCTGGCAAAGCAAATTGGCCTTGTATTTCAAAATCCGAACGATCAAATTTTTAAACATACGGTAATTGAAGAAGTGATGTTTGGTCCAAAAAATATTGGTCAGTCAACGGAGGAGGCCAGACAAAACAGTTTGCTGGCACTGGAAAAAATAGGAATCGTTCATGAAGCCGATAAAAATCCATATGACTTAAGCTTATCTGATCGGAAACTTGTTTCGATCGCCTCTATTCTGGCCATGAAACCTCCAATTATTATATTCGATGAACCGACAATGGGACAAGATTATCTCGGTAAAGAACGTTTGAAAAAAATCATGAAGGATCTGCGTGCAGAAGGTGTCCTAGTTTTATCGATTATTCATGATATGGATTTTGTTGCAGAAACTTTTGAACGTACGATTGTTATGAACCAAGGGAAAATCGTTTTGGATGGACCAACTCGAGAGGTTTTTTCTCATGAACAATTGATTCGTGACGTCTATTTGGAACTTCCCCATGCCACACAACTCGGAAAACAACTAGGTTTGAAGCAAACATTTTTAACTGTGGATGAATTGATCAATTTTAACCGAAAAAAGCAATGACAACCAGAACGGATCTCGTCGTCAAAAAAGTGAATTTTCAGCCCCAAAATGGTGACGAGAATGAATTTCGTCGCCAAAAAAAGTAGTTTTCGTGCTTCAAAACGACGACGAGAAGTGGTCTCGTCGCTAAAAAATGCGATTTCGCTGCTCAAAAAGACGACGAGAAGGGTCCTCGTCGTCAAAAACGAGCAATTTTCGGCTTAAAATGGTGACGAGAAAAGGTCTCGTCGCCAAAAACGAGCATTTTTCGCCCCAAAATGGTGACGAGAATGAATTTCGTCGCCAAAAAAAGTAGTTTTCGTGCTTCAAAAAGACGACGAGAAGGGGCCTCGTCGCCAAAAACGGGCAATTTTTGGCTTAAAATGGTGACGAGAAAAGGTCTCTTCGCCAAAATGAAGCAATTTTCGCCTCAAAGTGGTGACGAGGAAGGGTCTCGTCGCCAAAAAGTAAAGTTTTCGTCCAAAAAACGACGACGAGAAGGGGCCTCGTCGCCAAAAACGAGCAATTTTCGGCTTAAAATAGTGACGAGAAAAGGTCTCGTCGTCAAAAAATGGAGTTTTCCGCCCCAAAATGGTGACGAGAAAAGGTCTCGTCGCCAAAAACGAGCAATTTTTGGCTTAAAATGGTGACGAGAATAGGTCTCGTCGTCAAAAAAGTGAGTTTTCAGCCCCAAAATGGTGACGAGAAAAGGTCTCGTCGCCAAAAACGAGCATTTTCCGCCCCAAACTGGTGACGAGAAAGGGTTTCGTCGTCAAAAACGAGCAATTTTTGGCTTAAAATGGTGACGAGAAAAGGTCTCGTCGCCAAAAAGGTAGGTTTTCCGGTTCAAAACGACGACGAGAAGTGGT
>NZ_JAJCHL010000141.1:0-5403 GCF_020554505.1 Caldibacillus sp. 210928-DFI.2.18 | reverse complement strand
CAGCGCCGATGGTAGTGAAGGCCTTGCCTTTGCGAGAGTAGGACGTTGCCGGGCAGAGTAAAGGACAGTGAAATTCACTGTCCTTTTTTTAATAAAAAAATAAGAAAAGCAATATGGCTGTGAAAATTATGCAGCGAGCTTTGTGAAACCTATTCAAATTCCTTAGAAGGTATCATGTCAAAATTTATTCTGTCCGTGAAAGTAACTCCATAGGTATTGATCAATGAGAAAAGGGATTTTTTTTGTTGAGATATTTAAATATTGTACGATTAGTGGATACTCGATTGACGGCTTATGATGAATAAGTTCTGACCACCATTCAATTTCGTATCTAGCAATCATTCCTAAATGATATAATATTAAATAATGGATCATTAGTTCCGGATAAAAAGATAGTTTTTTATCATTTTGTAATAAAAAATAGGAATGTTTCTCTATATGAAATCGGAAAGGTAAAATTTCTGTTATGGTGCTCTGATTTTCCTCAATATAAAATTTTATTATTGACGGATCACCGATAAACTGAATATTTTTATTTGTATTCGATTGGAAGAAGGTTTTAAAACGGTCGGATGTCATTTTAAAAAAATCAAGAACCGATTCAGGAAGTGAAAAATATTTGCCATCATAGTCAATTGGTAATCCATGATTGTGCCCAGTCCAAATAGTGAAGTAATCAATTAACTCCGGAATTTCCTTTAATAATGACTCTACCGTAAACTTTTTCCCTTCTAAATGTTTCATATGGAACATTTTGTCGGAAAAATGCGGGAACAAACCATTTTTTTGTAATTTAACCTCATCCTTTAAGTATATATAATTTTGCTTTTTTCTTTTTCGTGTTGAAACACCATGGGCCAAAACAAGACTTGATTCAGGATAGTCCGGGTCAACCGATAATACACATGCTTTAAGTAGAAAAACGAGTCCATAAAAGAGTAAAATAGGCTTAATATTTAATGAAGACCGTTCTGTTTGCTCAAAAAAGGTAATTCCTTGTTCGATGTAAGAAATAAAAGAAAAACTGTTTTCATAACTTTTCTTTTTAGCATCAATGATCTTTCTTTTATTATAAGTATGGAAAAGAAATTGCCGGGAAGTTTCTTCAGATGATAAGTAAAGATATTTTTTTAAAAGAGATGATGAAAAACTTGCAGACAAAATATAACCCCCAATTCTGAAAAATGCAATTTATTGAAAGCTCCTTGACAGTATTTTATCCAATTGGTAACCTACTAATAATAATTTTTTCTGGAGGCGCATAAACGATGTGGGATCATAAGTTTATGAAAGAAGGACTGACTTTTGACGATGTTTTATTAATACCCGCTAAATCTGAGGTATTACCTAAAGATGTTGATTTGTCTGTATCGTTAACAGATACGTTGAAATTGAATGTCCCGATTATCAGTGCCGGTATGGATACGGTAACCGAGGCAGAAATGGCGATTGCAATGGCAAGACAAGGTGGATTAGGAATTATCCATAAGAACATGTCGATTGAAGAGCAAGCTGAGCAAGTCGACCGTGTTAAGCGTTCTGAAAATGGAGTAATTACTGATCCTTTTTCTTTAACTCCTGAACATCAAGTTTATGATGCTGAGCATTTAATGGCAAAATATCGGATTTCCGGTGTTCCAATTGTAAATAATAAAGAAGAACAAAAACTAGTTGGGATTATTACAAATCGTGATCTTCGTTTTATTGAAGACTATTCAATTAAAATAAAAGATGTTATGACAAAGGAAAATTTAATTACTGCAACGGTAGGAACAACCATTGAGGAAGCAGGGAAAATTTTACAAAAGTATCGGATTGAAAAATTGCCGTTAGTTGACCAATCGGGTGTTTTAAAAGGTTTGATCACTATAAAAGATTTAGAAAAAGTGATTGAGTTTCCAAACGCAGCAAAAGATGAACAAGGCCGCTTGCTTGTTGGGGCTGCAGTCGGTATTACAAAGGATACGATGAAAAGAACGGAAATGCTCTACAAAGCGAATGTTGATGTAATTGTTGTGGATACTGCTCACGGGCACTCTAAAGGTGTAATTGAGGTTGTTAAACAAATAAAAGAGTTATACCCTGATTTAAATTTAATCGCCGGGAATGTGGCAACAGCTGAAGCTACGAAGGAATTATTTGAGGCCGGTGCAGATGTTGTTAAAGTAGGTATCGGACCGGGTTCCATCTGTACAACCCGGGTAGTGGCCGGTGTCGGTGTTCCGCAAATTACTGCCATTTATGATTGTGCATCGGTAGCTAGAAAAATGGGAAAAGCAATTATTGCTGACGGGGGCATTAAATATTCCGGAGATATTGTAAAAGCACTTGCTGCAGGTGGTCATGCTGTAATGCTAGGAAGCTTGTTAGCAGGAACTTCAGAAAGTCCCGGAGAAACCGAAATATTCCAAGGCAGAAGATTTAAAGTATATAGAGGGATGGGATCTATTGCTGCAATGGAAAAAGGCTCCAGTGATCGATATTTCCAAGAAGATAATAAAAAACTCGTTCCTGAGGGAATTGAAGGACGAGTTCCATATAAAGGTCCTTTAGCCGAAACAATCTATCAATTAGTTGGTGGCATTCGTTCTGGTATGGGTTATACCGGGGCAAAAACTTTAAAGGATTTAAGAGAAAATGCCCAATTTATTCGCATGTCCGGTGCAGGATTAAGAGAAAGTCACCCACATGACGTTCAAATTACAAAAGAAGCACCAAACTATACATTGAATTAACTGTTTTTATAAAATCATAAAAATCCCATGAAAAAATGGGATTTTTTTCTGCCCCATTAGAGTCTATTTTTTTAAAAAAAGATATGTTACACTAAAAATTAGTGTTTAAAGTTAATCTGTTGGAGGGAATATCGTTGTTTAAAAAGAAAAAGCCAATAATGATATACATAATAATCAGTTTTCTACTAATGGCAATGTTGCCTTTCGGAGGGAAACAAGTTTCAGCTGAGACCGATTCTCTTAATTTGAAAGGATCTGCTGCTATTTTAGTAGATGGGAACACCGGAAAAGTTTTATATGAAAAAAATGCTGATGAACTGCTTGGTGTAGCAAGTATGTCAAAAATGATGACTGAGTATATTGTTTTAGAAGCAATTAAAGAGGGAAAAATAAGCTGGGATCAAAAGGTTACCATCAGTAAATTTATTCACGATTTATCCAGTCCGAGTTTAGGTGTTTCAACAGTTGGATTAACCGAGGGAGAAACTTATACGGTTAAAGAATTATATGAATCGATGGCTATTCATTCTGCAAATGCTTCCACCGTGGCACTGGCTGAATTAGTAGGTGGTTCCGAGGAAAACTTTGTTAAATTAATGAATGAGAAGGCAAAAGAACTTGGTTTAAAAGATTACTATTTTGTTAATTCATCTGGTTTAAATAATGCAGATATGTTGGGAAATCATCCTGAAGGAACGGATGCAAATGATGAAAATAAAATGTCAGCACGTGCGACTGCCAAATTAGCCTATCGATTAATCAATGATTTTCCGGAAGTGTTACAAATTGCCAGCAAACCTGTTTTGAATTTTCGTGGTGAAGAATTTAAAAATTTCAACTGGATGCTTCCTGGTTTGGTTTATGAATACGAAGGTGTGGATGGTTTAAAAACGGGATCCACCGCATTTGCAGGTTATAATTTTACAGCAACTGCAGAAAGAAACGGCCAACGCTTAATTTCTGTCATCATGAAGACAGGTTCACAACAAGAACGGTTTGAAGAAACAAAAAAACTTCTTGATTACGGGTTTAATAATTTTTCAAAAGAAGAATTGTTCTCTAAAAACCATGCTGTAAAAGGAAAAACGTCTTTACCGGTAATAAAAGGGAAAGAAGACTCTGTTAAAATTGCTACGAAAGAACCGTTAAGTTTAGTTATAAAAAATGGGGAAAAGGAACAATATAAACCTAAACTGGTTCTTGATGAAAAGAAAATAAATAAAGACGGTAAGTTGACAGCACCGGTCAAAAAAGGAGAAGTTGTCGGCTATGTTACTTATCAATACAGTGGAGATGATTCAGGATTTTTATATCCGGACCAAACAGTAAAGGTTGATGTGGTTGCCAAAGAAAAAGTTGAAAAAGCAAATTGGTTTGTCTTAATGTTCAGAGGCATGGGTGGCTTTTTCGGAAACCTTTGGGATGGCATTACATCGAAAGTTTCTTCTTGGTTTTAGTTAATCATTTATGTTTAGGTTATTTTGATTCTTTATTGATGTTCAGATAAAATAATGAATTTCATACAGTTAATTCGATGACAGGAAATAGTAACAAGTTCATTTGTTTTAAGAGAGCTGATGGTTTGGTGCAAATCAGCGGCAAAGGTGACGGGAAGTCGTTTTACTTTCTTAAAAGGTCAAGGGGCTAAATTGGAACGTGCATTGATTAGCTTTATGCTTGATCTTCACACGGAAGAGCACGGTTATACAGAAATGTTGCCACCGTATTTAGTTAATCGTGCAAGTTTAACAGGAACCGGTCAATTACCAAAATTTGAAGAAGATGCATTTCTTGTTGAAAAAGAAGATTATTTCCTGATTCCAACTGCAGAAGTACCTGTGACCAATTATCATCGAGATGAAATCTTATCAGGTGAAGAATTGCCTTTGAATTATGTTGTCTATAGTGCATGTTTTCGTTCAGAAGCGGGATCTGCCGGTCGTGATACGAGAGGATTGATTCGTCAACACCAATTTAATAAAGTTGAACTAGTAAAATTTGTAAAACCGGAAGATTCTTATGAGGAATTAGAAAAGTTGACCGGACATGCAGAAAAAGTATTACAACTGCTCAAGTTACCGTATCGGGTCATGAGTATGTGTACTGCGGATTTAGGATTTACAGCAGCAAAAAAATATGATTTAGAAGTATGGTTGCCAAGTTACAATACTTATCGGGAAATCTCCTCTTGCAGTAATTTTGAAGACTTCCAGGCAAGAAGGGCAAATATCCGTTTTAGAAGAGAACCAAAGGGAAAACCGGAATTTGTCCATACACTGAATGGTTCCGGATTAGCAATTGGCCGTACGGTTGCTGCAATTTTGGAAAATTACCAACAAGCAGATGGAAGAGTGCTGATACCGGAAGTTTTACAGCCTTATATGGGTGGAAAAGAGTATATAGGATAAACGCTGGTTCATATATTAATGGAAATCAGCGAGGAGATTACCTGTTATTATATTTTATAGGCTTTTGCAGTTAAATTGATGAAAAAACAGCCATGAACCCGCGTAATTACGAGGTTTTTGGCTGTTTTCATTTGTCAAAAAGTTGTAGTGTTAGTAATCTTTTTGTACACCGCCTTATGTTATAAATTTCTTGATCTTCATGATTGAGGTAATTGCGATGTTCGTTATTCCTTGATTCCCAAAGGATAGAGAATACGTTG